>CAZOGT010000102.1:0-9589 GCA_964579015.1 uncultured Acidobacteriota bacterium
AAAATAGGACAGCCGGGAACGCAGGACGAGATGCTGCGCAAGGACATTGACCGCATAACCGCCATTCACCGGGTTGTCGGACATATGCGGACGCCCTACACACGGAATGGGAAGCTCTGCTACTACCTTGACGCCAATGGCCGTTACGAGAAAAAAGAACTGCTGCTGAAACTGGTGGGGCATCTTGAAGACATCGGGGCTTTCGACCAGGTAGCCATCATCGAGGAGCCTTTCCCTGAAGATGTTGAGATTGATGTCAGGGATATCCCGGTATGCCTGGCGGCTGATGAGAGCGCCCACACGGACAAAGACGCGCTGGCAAGGATCGAAATGGGATACGGGGCGATTGCCTTGAAGGCCATTGCCAAGACCCTGAGCATGACCCTGAAGATTGCGGGGCTGGCAAAAGAGCATCAGGTCCCATGCTTCTGTGCTGACCTGACGGTTAACCCGATCCTGGTCGACTGGAACAAGAATGTGGCTGCCCGGCTTGACCCTTTTCCGGGGCTGGAAACCGGCCTGCTGGAAACGAATGGGCACCAGAACTACATCAACTGGAAACAGATGGAACAGTATCACCCGTTTCCTGATTCCGCGTGGCGGCAGGATGCCGGCGGGGTTTTTCATCTGGGAGAGGATTTTTACCTGAAAAGCGGTGGCGTGCTCGCCGATTCACCGCACTATATGGAGATGTTTGAACATTAGCGTTATCTTCTTTTGAAATGTTAAAAAAGATGTAATTATTAAACAGGAAGAAATCAAATTGAAATTTTTAAACCAGCAGGGGAATAAGATTATGAAAGAATCGAGAAGAACATTTATCAAGGCATCGACTGCAGGGGCGGTGACTGCTTTAGCCGGTTTCAATGCGAGCAGCTACAGCCGCATCCTTGGAGCCAACGACAGGGTGAATATTGCGGTTGCCGGGTTCCATAACCGGGGAATCGGGCATATCCGCACCTTTACCTCCCTGGAGGATGTCAATGTGACGGCCATTTGTGATATTGACCAGAGGCTGTTTCCGAGAGCCATTAAGGAGGCCGAGGAGAGCGGCGGAGAGAAGCCGGCAACCTATACCGATTTCAGGAAGCTTCTTGAAGATAAAAACATTGATGCCGTCTCTATAGTAACTCCAGATCACTGGCATGCTCTGCAGACGATCTGGGCCTGCCAGGCAGGGAAGGATGTGTATATTGAAAAGCCCCTTTCCTATACCATTGAAGAGGGGCGGAAAATGGTAGAGGCAGCCCGTAAATACAACCGGGTTGTGCAGACCGGTACCCAGTCAAGAAGCAACATCGTCGTGCAGCGGGCCATGGAGGCGATTCGCGAAGGCGCCATCGGAGATATATACATGGGGAGGGCCATTGTTTTCGGGTTCCGGCCCAACATCGGCAAGGTTGCGGACAGCCCTGTTCCCGAAGGTGTTGACTGGGACATGTTTCTCGGCCCAGCTCCTTCCCGACCCTTTAATGAAAACCGCTTTCAGTACAACTGGCACTGGTTCTGGGACACGAGTACAACTGAATTCGGGAACAATGCTACCCATTGGGTTGACCTGATCCGGATGGCCATGGAAATCAGGGAGCACCCCCGAAAAATTCAATGCATGGGTGATTTCTATGTCTGGGATTCGGACCAGGAAATTCCCAATATCCAGCTGGGGTCCTTTAAATACGGTGACGGCAGGATTATCCAGATTGATGTGCGAAGTATATATAACAATCCTGAAGCCGGAGAGAGTTCAGGCGCGTTCCTCTATGGTTCAAAAGGATGGATGCACCTGAAGCATACCGGGTACAAGGTGTTTCTCGGCAGAGACAACGAAGAAGGGCCGAAATTTTCTTTTGACCATTTTGACCCGACAAGGGACAAGCAGGCTATCCAGGATTTCAAGGGGCTGGATGCCACACACATGCAGAATTTCATTGACTGTGTCCGCACAGGCGAATGGAGAAACCTGAACGCCGATGTCCACGAAGGCTACATGTCATCATCAATAGGATTGCTGGGGAATATTGCCTACCGCACAGGCAGGACCCTTGAATTCGATGGCAAGGCTGAAAGGTTCATCAACGATGAAGAAGCCAACAGTCACCTGACCAGGAAATACCGGGAGCCTTTCGTGCTGCCGGAAAAGGTGTAACCAGCCGGTGAGAAATGTGGGTTAAAGGGGAGGGGGAGGTTGCGGCCTCCTGCCCCGGGTCAGGTTACAGCGGCTGGAAAGGAAGGTAAGGGTGCCGGAAAACAACAGATTGAGCGCATTTATCCTGGGAATTTTCATATTCATCGGTTTGTCGGCGTTGGGCTACCTGATCGGTGACGCAGCCATAGAATTCAAGCAATACGAGCGCAGTGTAACCGTGAAAGGGTTATCTGAGCGCGAATACGACGCGGATATCGTGATATGGCCGATTCAGTTCACTGCGGCAGGAAACGATATAGAAAGCCTCTATGGCTCCATTGATTCAAGTACAGATGAAATAACCCGGTTTCTCGAGGAAAAAGGGATTGGCCCGGAAGAGATAAGCCTCGCCGCGCCGGCCATCACCGATAAGCTGGCACAGCAGTACGGCAGTAATGCCAGGCCCGAGTTTCGCTACACTGCGTTGCAGACAGTGACTGTTTATTCAAAAGATATAGATGCCGTAAGATCGGTGATGAGCGCATTATCGCAACTCGGCAAAAAGGGGATTGTCTTCACAGTTGACAACTATCAGTCACAGACTGAATACATTTTTACGAGGCTGAATGAAGTCAAGCCTGGAATGATCGAGGAAGCCACCGGGAATGCCAGGGAGGTGGCGGAAAAGTTTGCTTCGGATTCCCGGAGCAGCCTTGGCAAGATCAAGAGGGCCTCACAGGGCCAGTTCAGTATCAGTGACAGGGACAAGAACAATCCCCATATAAAGACCGTCCGGGTGGTATCCACAATCGAGTATTACCTGTCCGACTGATGATGAGTTGCCAACCGGGGCAGGGGGGTGTGTAATGCAACCGGGCGAGATAGGCGCCCCGCAAGGGGTTGACGAAAAAAAGGCCCCCGCCTGAAAGGGCGGGGGCCTTTTTCGTCTCTGTTCTTTTTAACAGCAGTTAAATGTATTCGATCCTGATCAGGATGTGTATTTCCTGGCCAATGGTACGGCCATCAGTCCAAGCCCCAGCAGTACGAGGGTCGCAGGCTCGGGTACTGAGGTGGTTCCGTATCCGGTTATGTGTGAGATGGCGTGAAGCCCGGGATTTTCAAAATCAGGCACTCCATCCCCACTATTCCAGTCAGCCGGGTTTGAGCTGATTACCTGGCCTTGTCCCGGGATTAGAGACGTATCGAGAGCAAAAAGTGCATAGTAGCCGTCAGCTTTGAGCATAATATATTCGACTATCCCAGACCCATTCCAAATGAAGACTCCCTGAGTATATTCTCCCGCGGTATCGCTTTCGATTAAGATTAATTCACCATCTTGATCCGTAGCTGATTCATCCAAATTCCAGGAGGAAATAGAAGGATTATCAGCGTCCCATTTATCTAAATAAGTCAGGTCCGCAAAACCCATGGCACTCAGTGCGGCATTCGGGGTGCTAGGTGTACCTTGATAGTAACCCACAAGCGTTAGATTATTTAGATTTTGAACCACCACCGGATCATCCAGGAGATTGCTCCCCAGGGAAAGAAACGCCAGGAGCGAAATGCTAATTAGAATTTTTTTACTCATAATCCACCACCTTGCTTTGACTCATAAAATCAGCCCGAAATTAAAAATTCGGGGTCAATAACGCAATTTAACTTACACAAAAAATACAGCAGGAATCGTTCCAGTTCTATGCGTTTGGATAGTTTTTTATGAAAAGGTCATATCACAAGAAGTATAGGTGTCAATTTTTCTGGATTAACATGTTGATTTAAAAGTATTTAATGTAATCTTTCGGTATTCTTTGTTTGTAAGATTATTTCAAGCTCAAGCCCCGGGCCCCGTTAACGGAGGAGGCCTTTTGGGAAAAAACCGTAATATTTTTTTACATAATATCAGCAATTTTTTTAACAAAAAATGATAAAAGCTTGTTAAAAATGATTTTTTTATTATTCAGGGAGTAGTAAACAAATTTTACACACCGAATTTCCCGGGAACGGAGGTCCTCCTTTGGGCGAAGCGCGCTGCCGGAGGTGGGCTGCCGGGGTTCTCTGGGGAGTGCCCTGTTCCGAAAATCCGGATTCCGTGACAAAACGAAACATTTAATTATAAAAAGGTTAGGACGGCAGAGGTTTCCGGTTGGTATACTCTGGTTCAGGACCAGTTCAACAAATAATGATAGACCGGAACAGGACATAACCTGGGTCTGTTTTTATGCTTTCAAATCAAGGAAAGAATGTTATGAAAAACCAATTTTTGAAAACGTTGCTGTTTGCGTTGTTGTGCTCCGTGATCGGGTTTTCCCTGCAGGCGCAGCAGCGCCAGATGAGGGCGCCAGGGTTGCAGGATGAACTGCTGCTGAAGGATTACCGTCCGCAGTCCATTTTTAAGACCCCCAAAACCGAGGTGCTGAAGGCCAGGTATTCAGCCATTGACATGCATATGCACGCCCCGCGCCGCGCAGACGACCTGGAAGGAGCCGCCCGGGAGCTCCTTGCCAACATGGATGCCTGCGGTGTAGAGAAAACCATCCTCTTCTGCGGCACTGGTGAGACCTTCGACAGGAACGCGGAAGTGTTCGGGAAATACCCGGACCGCTTCGAATTATGGTGCGGGCTGGATGTCTCCGGGGATAATGTCCCGGCTTCCACCATTGCCGAGTTGGAGAGGTGCGTGAAGCTCGGGGCCAGGGGAGTGGGTGAAATCAGTGACAAGGGATCCGGCCTTCGCGGCTCAGACCCCCCGATGCACATTGATGACCCCCGCATGGACCCGATTCTCGAGAGAATGGCCGACCTTGATCTGCCCATCAACCATCACTCCGGTGATCCCAAGTGGATGTACGAACCGATGGACGAGCATAATGACCTGATGTTCGAGGCCCTCTATTTCCGGCTTGACAACAAGGAGGGCATTTTGGACCAGGATGGGCTCCTGGCGGGACTGGAGAGGGCCCTGCAGAAACATCCCCGTGTCAAGTTTGTCCTCTGTCACTACATGAACCGGACCTATGATCTGAACCAGCTCGGAGAGATTTTTGACAAATATCCCAATGTGTGGGCTGATGTTTCCCAGAGGGAAGCTTATGTGGCCGCGATTCCCAGGTTCACCAAGGAATTCATGGAAAAGTACGCAGACCGGCTGGTCTGGGGAACCGACCAGGGCTACAGCCTTTCCATGTACCGGAACACCTTCCACATCTGGGAGACCACGGACGAACATTTCTATGCCTGGGATGTTTCGAATACGCCCTGGCCTCTCTCAGGGGTGGGACTCAGCGATGGAACCCTCAAGAAGTTCTACCGGGACAATGCCCTGCAGATTCTGAAGAAAGACTAGTCTTTCCGGAGAAGGGTAAAGAAAGGGCGGGCCGCCTTCTGCGGACCCGCCTTTTTGTCGGTAAATTCTACTTGGCCGGTGTCAGGACAATGTTTCGGTAGGACACCGGTCCGTGGTCTCCCTGGAGCATGATCGGTCCAGGGGCCCTTTCGTCAGCGCTCAACGCGCCTCCCGTGATTCCATCGATCAACTGGCCGTCAATGGTGGTTTCGCCGTTGACCACGATCGTTACCCGGTAACCGATCAGGGTGGCTTCAACGGTATTCCATTCACCTGCCGGCTTGGCGGCGTTCACAGTGGGGGTGATGTAGCCGTAGATGCCCCCGACGCCCCTTGAAAACGGCTCCATTCCGTAATTGTCGGCCACCTGGGTCTCATACCTGCCGCGCAGATAGATCCCGCTGTTGCTTTTTTCAGGGATCTTGAACTCGATGTGCAGTTTGAAATCACGGAATTCGTCGACCGTCCGGATGTTGGCGCCGGAATCTTCATTAACGAGAATCCCGTCCTCGGCTTTCCATTTGCTTTCCCGGTTGCCGATGGCCTCCCAGCCGGTGAGGTCGGTTCCATTGAAAAGCTCAATGGGTTCACCCCACTCAACTGCGCGGTCCGAGCCTTCGAGGCGGTCAGGGGCCCGCTCGCCGGTGAAGGTAAAGGTGTTTTCCCTGGCGTCAGTTCCGGTGCCGACCAGGCGGTCGCCCTCCAGTCTTGCTGTCAGGACAGGCCAGATCCGGTCAGGCCGGCTGGGCGTTTCTTCTTCCGGCAGCATGGTGACCTTCATTTCCCCTTCGCTGATTTCAATCCTGGCGGGCATGGCATGCCCCCCGCGATGGAGGAATCGGCCAGTCCAGCCGTCCCCTTCGGGTGTGACTTCAAGCCAGGAAGCGTACGTCCTTTCCCCGGTATCTTCGGTCAGGTCCCATCTCCCCTCAAACCCGGGGGTGTCGGCAACTTCCTCGTCCGGCGGTTCAGCCGCCTGGCAGCCGATAAAAGCCGCGGCCAGCAAAAGAATTATCATCAGTAACAGGCTTCGTGATCTCATTGAATATTCCTCCTGAAAATTATTTGCCATTGAACTATGGTTTGCTCAACATACTCCAGAAGATCCGAATTGGCAATTGCCGGCATTAAAGATTCCTGAAAAATAAGAAAAAAAACATTTTTTCATAACGGTTATCATGGGTTGCCAGCCTGGGTTTCCCAGCTGTTTTTCAATAGTCGATTATGTGGACGGAGTGGACGGGGCGGACTTGCAGGATTCTGACATTTGCTTATTGCTGATTGTGAACCTCTCCCCGGCCCTGCTCCGAATCACCGCTTTGAATGATCCGGGACACTGCTCCCATGGGTGCTGGCCACAGTGTCCCGCCTCTCTTGAATGGCTGCTGAATGGTCAGTCCCTGACGGCTTCAAGGTTGCGGGCGGCCTGGCTTAAAGCCTTGACCTGTTTATTAGGGATATCCACTGACCAGATATGGTGGATGGAAGGCCCTCCTGAAGACCAGGCGGCCTCGATATCGATCCAGATTTCCTGATCGGTTTCCCTGATAACCTTCCATCCGGAATAGGTGAGGTTTCCGTAGCCTCCATTGATCAGTTTGCCTGCCACCGGAGAATTATTTTCCAGGTAGCTGAAAGCCTCCTGTTTCCGATTATCCTGGGGAAGAGGGTCTTCAACGGGAGCGGCAGCTGTCTCCGCTGCTTCTTCCCTGGGAACGTCCCGGATCAGTTGCGGAAAATTTTCGGGACGGGGAGAAGACTCAGCCTCGGGGTGAGATGCGTCTTCCTGTTTTGGAGCCGGTACAGCTTCAGCCGGGGCAGCTTCAGCCTGGGCAGGTTTGCCGGCTGCCGGGCCGGGTCTGGATTCCCGGAGTGCAACATCCCTGTCTTTCAGCAGAGTATTGTTTGCCGCCAGGTTGCCGGAGGCCTCCGTGGAAGTTTCCTCCCGGATGGGTTCGGCCTGCAGCCCGCCGCCCGCGGTATTGTCCGTTTCAGCTGTCTTGGCCTCAACAACCAGTTTTTCAAGGAGCTCTGCGTTGCGGGCTGCGTCATCACGGCCGGCAATCGAGGCTTCTCCAGGCTGGTCGGCACCAATAAAATAGACGGTAAGCAGACTGGCGGCAATCACCACTCCGGATATCCAGATAGGCGTCTTCCAATTGGTTTTTCTTCTTTTGTCAGACAGGGTATCGTCCAGCAATGAAGCTGCTTTTTTAACCGGTTCTTCAGGGATTCCTGGCTCTTTACTCCCGTTTCCGGCCTTTCGTGCCTGCCCGACCAGCAGATTGGAAAGGTTTTTTGATTTCATTTATTTATCTTCCACACATATTATACGAAAATTCGTCATAAGCTTAACAGTATCAGGCTCCCGGTAAAAGTATGCCTGACAGACAAAAAAGATACATCCCATTATCGTTGGATGATTTTTCAACCAGTATGGATCAATCCCATTTCGATTGCAAAACCTGGGAATCGATGTCTTGCCGCACCTGGTTCTGCCGGGAGATTCCGTGTAATGCGGATCACTATAATGTAGAATATCACGGCAGAGGAATAGGAAATTCTTTATTGATTGCGAGAGATGCGGGCTCTTGATATTTACAGGTTAAGGAGAGTTATGCCACTTAAATTCGGGACCAGCGGATTGCGGGGACTGGTATCCAACATGACGGACCGAGAGTGTTACCTGTTTGCCCGGGCTTTCCTCGGTTATGCCGGGCAATCCGGGGAAACAGAATACGCAGCCCTGGGAGGGGATTACAGGTCCAGCACCCCCAGGATTCTGAGGGCCGTAGGCTTTGCCTGCAGGGACGAAGGATGCGGAATCCATTTCCAGGGAATCCTTCCAACCCCGGCCCTGACACTTTATGGTATCAACAGCGGAATTCCTGCCATCATGGTAACGGGAAGCCATATCCCGGATGACAGGAATGGAATCAAGTTCAACCTGCCCGGCGGTGAAATCCTGAAGCGGGACGAACCTGGGATAATGGAGGTTTACCAGGCCCTGAAAGCGGCCGGGGCAGGGCAGGAATCCTTTACCCCGGAAGGGCATCTGAGGGAGGATCTGAGTTTCAGCCTCCCTGAACCGGAATCCCGGGCCATGGAGCTATACAGGGACCGGCTGCTCAGGTTTTTCGGGACGGGGGAGCCACTGGCAGGGGCCAGGGTGGTCTTCTACCAGCACTCCTCCACTTCTCGGGATGTCATTCCGGAAATCCTGGAGTCGCTGGGTTCGGAAGTCATCAGGAAAGGTTATTCCGACACGTTTGTCCCTGTAGACACCGAAGCTGTGCAGGACCTGGAGAAGCTGGCAGGATGGGTTCTCGAACACCGTGCCGACGCTCTTTTTTCCACCGATGGTGACGGGGACCGCCCCCTGGTCGTTGATGAATCGGGAAATTTTATTCGCGGGGACATACTCGGGATCCTGGCCGCTGATTTTTTGGGTGCCGAGTCGATAGTTACCCCGGTAAGCTGCAGCACTTCTCTGGAAAGAAGCGGAAAATTCAGCCGGATCCTGCGAACCAGGATCGGCTCTCCCTACGTGGTTGAGGGCATGGCGGAGTTACTGGCCAAAGGAGGAGCGGCGGTTGCCGGGTACGAGGCCAACGGGGGCTTTATGACCGGGAGCGAGTTCCCCTGCCGGCGGCGGGGCAGCACTTCACTTGAACCGCTTCCCACCCGTGACGCCGCGCTCCCTTCGATTTCCGCCCTGATGAGCGCCAGGGAAAAGGCCCTGCCCTTATCGAAGCTGGTCGCGGAGCTTCCCGCCCGTTTCTCTGACGGGGAGCTGGCCCGCGGGGTTCCTGCTGAAACAGGGAGGAAGATCATGGACCGGATCCTTGCCGGCGGCAATGGGTTGCTGGAGGAATTGTTCGGCGAAGCCTGCGGGCACGTGGTATCGATTGATAATACCGATGGCTGCCGGATACTTTTTTCCGGGGGCGACATTGTGCATTTCCGGCCTTCCGGCAATGCCCCTGAATTCCGCTGTTACACTGAATCAGGCTCCCGGGAAAAAGCCGCAGCCCTGGCCGGGAAGGGGATCGAGTGGGTGAAGGCGATTGACGATTGACGATTGTGGCATAAGCTTCCAGCTTATGAATTTGCCATCCGCC
>CAZOGT010000103.1:0-9563 GCA_964579015.1 uncultured Acidobacteriota bacterium
ATCCTCCCGGCGGCCGGGGCAAAAAGGCTGCCGGCCAGGAAGAGAAACGCCAGGGAGGTGGTCAGGGCTGGAGGGATGGTCCCGCTGTCGTACAGCAGGGGAGCCCCCAGCAGGTAGGCGCCGATCAGCATGAAGCTGATCAGCATCAGGGCCAGGGAGAGAGAGAAGGCTGCCTTGATTCTCGAAGAAGATGCATCACCGGGAGAGAACACCGCAAGCTGGGATATTCCGGCGAGGATGAAACAGAAGGCAGTCAGGGGGGACATGTGGCCGATAGGGGCGCCGGCGACTGTCCCGACGTCCGCGATCCCGAAATGCTCGATGTGGAGCTGGATACCGGAAAGGGACAATACCAGGAGAAAAGAAGCCAGGACTGATCCTGATATTGAGACAGCCCGGGTGGACTTCCAGCTGCCGGCTGAGCCTCCGCCCCGCCAGCGGAACAGCTCCACGGCCCCGAAGAGCATGAACAGGAGCGCGGTGCTGGGGGCCATCGGGATCCGGTCCGCCCCGAACGTGCTGAGCTCCCGGATTCCCAGGATCCACCCTGAAAGTGCGGCTAATCCCATAATCAGCGCCAGGACGGCGCCGGACGCAGCCCCCCTGTCCCACCACGCCGATAGATCCACTACGGCTCTGTTCATCTTCTTCCCCCGAACCAGTTCCATTATTTGATGCCGAAAGGCATGCCGCTCCACCGGTCCATTGTTCCGCGCGCCCTGCCGAGGAAACAACAGGGATTCATTATATTCCCCAATCCCGTTAAGATAAACTGCTGATTACAAAAATTTTGCCCGCCTTCTCCATGATCCGGGCCAACGTCTGTACCGGTGACCGTCCCCTGTATGTTGTAGCTGGAGCTTCCAGCTACAGGGTTGTAGTCGGAAACTGCCAGTTTCCGCTCCCGAAGGGAGCCGTTCCTATTGCCCCGTTCCAGTGAAGATTCCGCCTGCAGGCAGATCGCCGCATTGAAACGTGCCGCTGCGCGGCCCAGGAAACCAGCGGTTTCCGGCTACTTTGCCGCTGCCGCTCATTACTGGAGCAGGCTGCTCCAGCTACCTTGACGCAGGATGCTCCAGCTACCCTGCTACCCTGCTACCCTGCGGCGAGGGACTCCTCGATCCAGGGAAGCATTTCAGGCTTGAAGTGGGCCAGGCCCTCCAGCACCCCGGCGCTGTAATTCCCGTTCATTCCGAAAAAGTCTCCCCGAGCCAGGTACAGCTTCTCACTGATCCCTTTAGCGGCCAGGGCCTCCTGGGCCGAATTCCGCACATCTTCGGAGGCATTGGCTACCAGGACAGCCTGCAGGCCGCTCGTCAGTGCATCCAGATCATTGCCGCTGTCCCCCGCAAACACCACATCCTCCTCATCGTACCCCAGCCGGCCCATCAAAAACCGGACGGCTTGCAGCTTATTGGCGCTCCCGGGAAGGAGGTCCAGCAGGCCCAGTCCCTTCTCCTCGTCGATGCTCCAGATCAGGCTGGAACGGATTCCCAGTTCTTCCATCCTCCGCTTCATCCCCGCAACAAGCTCCTCATGATCCAGGCCGGGCTCCCCGTAATAGCTGAGCTTGAATTCATTCTGCTTTTCCGCTTCCTGGAGCCGGATTCCTTTCAGGTCTGCAAAGATTTCCGCGAGGTCCCAGCCGCTCATACCTTTCCAGTCACCGGCAATGGCCTTCTTCCATTCTTCCGAAGGAGTCAGCCTGGTCTCACCTTCATACCCGGCAACCTGGTAAAGGGTGGACCCCACATCCCCGATTATGCTGCCGGGCAGCGGGAGATTATATTCCCGGATGGCCTCCAGGATCAATCCCCTGTCCCGGCCGGTGACATAGACAAGCTCCAGTTCACGCCGCTCGGAGAGGCGTCTCAGAAGGGGACGGGCTTCAGGTGACTCGGGCTGGAACCCGTTCGGGAGCAGTGTCCTGTCCAAATCGCTGCAAAGAAGAATGCGCGTCCTATTTTTCATTGATCCGAAAGACCTCCTTCCCTTCCAGGGCATAGTGCCCGATCAATGCCCCGGCCGCACTCCAGCCCTGGTGCCGGGTGCCTCCGGCGGAATAGTCCCTGCCGTGAATGAATTCGGGAAAACCCCACGCTTCGCCTTCCATTTCCAGGGCGTTGGCCTTGTGGATCCCCTCCAGGTACCGCCTGGCGGTCTCCTCCTTGCCCCTCCCGGCCAGGTCGGCCACGTAAAATCCGCTGAGCATCGGCCACCTGCCGCCGTTGTGATACTCATGAGGCCGGTTTTTAAACACGTAGGAAAAAGTCATCTGCAGGTCTTTCCAATCCCGGTTAACCGGGGTGATAACCGGAGAGAATGCCGGGAGCAGGGGCCAGTCCCGGTCCACCAGGCTTGATTCAATGTAATCATCTACGTTCTTCCGTCTGTCCTGATCAGCTATGCCCAGCAAGGAAACCAGCACATTGGCAAAGGCATCGAAACGGTATCCATATCCGTGGGGGGAGAAGAAAGGCATCCAGAAATTACTGTTGCAATGAGGTGAGGCTTCACGTCCTTTTTCAAAAAGGATTTCATGGTAGGTGTCCTCCGGGACTTCGTCTGAGTCATTGAACCAGTAATTTGCCCGGATCAAATGCTTTAGTCTTTGGGCCTTGTCCTCCAGCCCATGATCACGGCTTCCCTGGAGGTGTTTCCGGATGACGCAAAGGGTGCGGAGGGCCTGGAGGTAGAGGGCCTGGTCGTACAGGACATAACCATGCTGGAGGTATTCATCGGCCCAGTCTCCAGTCTGGGGAACGTACAGAAGCCCCCGGTTGTTGAACTCCCAGGCTCCCAGCAGGAAACGAACCCTGTCCAGGGGGCGAATCATGCGCTCTAAAAATTTGTCATCACCAGTAGCTTTCCAGTATTCTCCGCAGCCGATAATAAACCAGAGGTCTGCGTCAACCCGTCCGGTCATACCTCCGTAGCTGATACGTCCGCTGTCGGGATCCACGTTGCTCGGGATCTCTCCATGGGGACCCTGGTGCTCCGCCAGCGTCTCCATGGTCCGGCGGGCGATGGTGATCAGGCCCTCATCCCCGGCCAACAGGGCCGCTATGCTCAAAATCACCCCGTCCCGGCCCCAGACCCTGTTATAGTTGGCATTTTCACTGGGTGAAGCCAGAAAACCATGGGAGCCGGCGCAGTCGCCCAGCAGGGAGAGCGCCCGGTCATGCCCCTCCTTCAAAAGACTCTCTGTAGCTGTCATTTTCCCTCTTCCTTTCCGCAGGACCTCATCCTGCCGGCCCTCCCGTATTAACAAGCTCCAAAATAAAAGGTTAGCGAATTGCTCCAAACCCGTCAACATGAAGCCTCCTCAGGAGTAGCACTCAGGATGCGGCAGTACCCTCTAAGTTCCCAACTTCCAGGATCATCTCTCGAAATCCTTATCCGGATTCATCACATCTCGCGGTCGGGGTCGGTATCGCTATCGGGGTCGAATCCCCGGCCGGCAGCCTGGACCTCAAGGATTCAGGGCCGGCTCATCATTCTTTCGATTCCGACGCCGACGCCGAACCCGATCCCGAATTAAAATCCTCCTCACCCGCGAAAAAATGGGGGAACTCCGCACAGGGAAAAGATTGCACCGGCTTGCGGCAAGGCGTAGTATGGTGCAAGGAGGAACCATAAAATGCATGAACCGCAAGAAACCCAGAGCATGGCCGTTTTCTGCGATTTCGAAAACATCGCCCTCGGAGTCGAAGAAAAGGACACCGCCCAGGAATTTGAAATTAACCGCGTCCTGGACCGGATCCTGCTCAAGGGCAATATTGTTGTCAAAAAGGCTTACTGCGACTGGTCGAGATATCAAAAATTCAAACGCGCCATGCACGAGGCTTCTTTTGAACTGATCGACATCCCCCACGTTCGCATGTCCGGCAAGAACTCCGCTGACATCCGTATGGTGGTCGACGCCCTCGACCTCTGCTACACCAAGAGCCATCTTGATACGTTTGTCATCATCAGCGGAGACTCTGATTTCTCACCCCTGGTCAGCAAACTGCGGGAGAATGACAAGATCGTCATCGGCGTAGGGGTTAAAAATTCCACCTCCGACCTGCTTACTTCAAACTGTGATGAATTCATTTATTACGACGACCTGATTCGCCGGCGGCCTCAAGGCCGGCATAGGAAAACCAGCCCCGCCGCAAAACCTGCAGCCACTAAGGACGGAAAAAAAGAGACCAGCCAGCCCAAGGAAAAAGACAAAAAGGAAGAGGCCTTTGAACTGGTGGTGGAGACTTACGAAGCACTGGTTGAGGAACGCGGTGATAACCGGAAAGTCTGGGGCTCAATGGTCAAGCAGGCCCTGAAACGGCAGCGCCCCGGATTCAACGAGAGCTACTACGGATTCAGCAACTGGAACGATCTGCTTGAACAAGCTGAGAAAAAAAAGCTGCTGAAGCTTGAATCAGACGAAAAATCCGGCGGCTACATCATTCTAGGAACCAACGGAAACTGAGGACCGGGACCAAAGGAGGACCTGCTTATCCGGCTGAGAACCCGGCCTCCCGGACTTGACAACTATCATGAGATCCCCTTATAAAAGGATTGACAGGCGTCAGGCAAATATAAAAATCAAGGGAATCCGGAACAGAGGAGAAATCCGTTGAAAAGCAAGAGAGAAGAGTCAAAAAAAGCAATCATTGAAGTATTGAATAAGGCCCGTGCCATGGAACTCCATGCCATCGGACAGTACATGAACCAGCACTATAACCTGGACGACATGGATTTCGGTGAACTGGCAGGCAAGATCAAGCTCATAGCATTCGACGAAATGAGGCATGCCGAAATGTTCGCCGAACGAATCAAGGAACTCGGGGGCGAGCCTACCACGGACCTGGCCGATGAGGTTTCAAGAGGCCAGAAGGTTGAAGAGATCTTCCCTTTTGATGTCGAACTGGAAGACGAAACTGTTGCTGTCTACAACGAATTTCTGAACACCTGCCGGGAAAACGGCGACAGCGTTACGGCCAAGATTTTCGAGAGTATCATCGACGAGGAACAGGTTCACTACAACTATTTCGACAACATCCGCAGCCACATTGAAAATCTCGGGCAGGCCTACCTGGCCAGGATCGCCGGAACCTCATCAGCCACCGGGCTCACCACCCAGGGATTTGTCATCAGGGAACAAGAGGCCGAGTAGGCGTTCTCCACCTCGGGTGACCCTGCCGCAGGTAACGCGGCTTCCGGACAGCGTTGACTTTCCGGGTCCGGAAAAGAGGAGAGCAAAAACTGCTGGGCATGTATAATGAACCTTGAATAGAGGTTGAGCCGGCAGATCAAGCCCTCTCCTCCGCCTGCTGAAAGCTGAACTCCGTACCCCTGAATCTGCTGAAGCTTCCTCTCAATTGCGATCCGGGAGAGGTAAGATGCGAACAGGGTTGCTTATCGCCTACTTTCAGGAGTTCAGTGATGCCAGACGCACGGTTCGAAGGCTAGGCAAAAGCCGGTTCCTGAAGACCGCCCTGCTCCACAAAGACCACGCCGGGAACCTCCGCCGAATGGACCCGTTCCTCCGTCGGCGATGCCTCGGGATATGTTTCCTGGTTTCCCTGCTGTTCGTATTTTCAGCACTGGTGATAATCTTTTTCCCGGGGCTATGGCCCCCAAGCCCGGTTCGCCTCCTGCTTCTGCTCTTCGGGTCCTCCGTTCTCGGAGGAATCCTCATCGGATGTTTGCTGGTCACCAGGTCCCGCTGCGGCATCGAGCCTGCACTGATGGAGGAATATTCCAGGACCCTCCTCTCGGACGAGACTCTCCTGTTGCTCCAGACCGGAATTTCAGAGCTGCATGTTCCTCTTTCCATAATGCTCGGCCAGGCGGAAACCAGTCCGGTGATCTTTTTCAAAGATACCTCATTTGACAGGAGATCAAAGCCCCGGTCCGACGGGAGGAGCCATGAAGCCGGGGAAAGGCCATCGCGGAAAGCCCGGGCCTGGGAGAGGGTGATATCCGGTAGCAAAGACCGGGCCTCTCCAGAGCTGCTGAGGCGTATCCGCCGGGACCGAAAATGGGTAAAGGAGACCTGCACTGACCTCACCGAAGTCGGACGGATAGGCCAGGGACTCTCCGGGGTTGCTGAATGGGTCATTGACAACGAATACATGCTTGTCAAAACCATTCGCGACATCCAGATCAATCTTCCCCGCCGCTTTTACAACTCCCTCCCCGCCTCGGAAAGGGACCCCTACCGCGGCCGGCTTCCCGATGTTTACCTGCTGGCCAGGGAAATCGTTGCCGAAACCGGGCTCCATCTCAGCCGGGAACGGATCCTGACCCTTGTCAATGCCTTCCAGGAAAAGCGCCGCCTGAATATCGCCGAACTCTGGGCCCTTCCCCAGATGCTGCGGATCGCCCTGATAGAAAATATTAAAAATCTGGCCTTTCGCGCCCAGGCCAATCTTTCCGAGAGCCGGCAGGCGGCATTCTGGGCCAACAGGCTGATAGCGGCCAACCGGCGCGATGTCAACCTGCTCTTTAACCTGCTGGCGGATTTATCCGTTGCCATGCCTGAACCCAGTCCCCACTTCGGAGCGGAGCTTATTGACCAGCTTTACGACGAAACGGACGTACTCCTCCCGGTTCAATCCTGGCTCGAGAGGACCCTGTCTGAACCGCTGGATGAGCTTATGATCCGCGAGCAGAACCAGGAAGCCAGTGACCAGCTGGCTGTTGGAAATGCTTTTGCCAGCCTTCGCCGGCTGATTCAGCTTGACTGGAAGGAATTATTCGAGCAGCTCAGTTGCGTGGAAGAAATCCTCCGCACAGACCCGGCAGGAGTCTATCCGCAGATGGATTTCGAAACCCGCGACAGGTACCGCCGGGTCATTGAGGAATTCGCCCATCGCAGCGGGCTTGGTGAGCAGGATACGGCAGAGGCCGCGATTGAACTTGCCCGGGAAGCTGCGGAAAAGTCCGGTTCTTCAGCCTGCCTGTCTCATGTCGGACACTTCCTTGTCGGCAGCGGAAGGAAGGAGTTGGCAAAAAAGACCGGATGCTCTGAATCAGCCCGCTACAGGATCATATCATGGGTCAGGCGTCATCATTGCCCGATCTACCTGGCAGGTACAGCGCTCCTGACCGCGCTGATCGCAGGCATGTTCGGACTCCTCGGGCTTACTGCGCCGGGACTCCCGGCAACCCTCACCCTCCTGCTATTGGCAATCATTCCGGCCAGCCAGCTCTCCATATCCCTGCTGAACCACCTCATCACCAGGTTAATGCCGGCCGAGCCGCTTCCCAAGATGGATTTCAAAAAGCAGGGCATAAGTAGAAGCTTCAAAACACTGGTCATAGTCCCTACCCTGTTGATCAGCAGGAAATCCATCCAGGCGGATCTCGAAAGAATTGAGATCCGCTTTACGGCTAACCGGGAAAGGAACCTTATCTTCGGCCTGTTTACGGATTTTACTGATTCAACCACGCAGCACCGTGAGGGTGATTCCGATCTGGTGCAGCTGGCGGCGGACGGAATAAGGTCGCTTAACGAACGATACGGCAACTTATTCCTTCTCTTTCACCGGGGACGATCATGGTCTGAAAGCGAACAGAAATATATCGGCTGGGAAAGAAAAAGAGGGAAGCTCGAGCAGCTGAACGCCCTGCTCGACTCGCCTCGCCCTGAACTGGCACGAGAAATGCTCCTGGAGGGAAACAGCGAACAGCTAAGGGGCATCCGCTTCATCATCACCCTGGACAGCGACACCCACCTGCCCCACCGAACTGCCCGGAGACTGATCGAGACCCTGGCCCATCCGCTGAACCAGCCAAGATTTGACTCCTCCCATCGGATTGCCTCCGGCAGCTACCACATCATCCAGCCCCGCATTACATCTTCTCTGCCGAGCAGTAATTATTCCCGTTTCAGCAGGCTGTTTTCAGATTCCCCCGGCGTGGACCCCTACAACTCGGTGGTCTCGGATGTATACCAGGACCTCTCCGGCGAAAGCCTCTATCAGGGAAAAGCCATCTACGATGTCCGCGCCTTCCAGCAGCTGCTGGGCAACCGCCTTCCGGAAAACCTCATCCTGAGCCATGACCTGCTGGAAGGAGCGCATGGAAGGGTGGGCCTGGCCAGTGACATCGAGCTGTATGACGAATTCCCGCCCGACTACCTGAGCTATGCCTGGCGCCTCCACCGCTGGATCAGGGGAGACTGGCAGATCGCATCCTGGCTCTTTCCCCGGGTACCTCTGCCTGACGGAAAATGGGGGGCTAATCCATTATCCCTCTTCAACCGATGGAAGATATTCGATAACCTGCGGCGAAGCCTGGTTCCTGTCTCCTGCACCCTGCTCCTGGCTGCTTCCTGGACGGCTGGAGGCTCAGCTCCCTTTGCGGCTTTGCTTCTCGTACTCCTCTGCCTTTTCTGGCCCTCGGTTTCCGGAATTCTTGATATCTTCACCACCCGGAGCGGGCTGAAGAATTTTTCCTTTTCCCAATTCCGCAGGAATATCTGCAGGTCGGTCGTTGAGGCGGCAACCATGCCCCACCTGGCACTGATGACCCTTGGCGCCATTTTCCGGGTCCTTTACCGCCTTTTCATTTCTCACCGGAACCTCCTCGAGTGGAGCTCATCCCAGCTTATCAGCTATCGCCATCTTGTCCGCAGGAAAATCCTTCCCGCGTCCCTGGTCGCTGTCTCGGCCCTGTCTGCGGGAACAGCCCTGGCAGCCTGGAAGCTGTTCCCCGGTTCGCTGGCTTTCTCGATGCCGGTAATCTCCCTCTGGATCCTGGCACCGCTGATCTGCTGGTTTCTCGCTTCCCGTCCCCGTCTCATGCAGCCATCCCGGGAACTCCCCCTCAAGGACCGCCGCTACCTGCGAATCCTGGCCCGAAGGACCTGGCGCTATTTTGACGATTTTGTCGGACCCGGCTCCGCCTGGCTTCCGCCTGACAACTACCAGGTTTCCCACCAGGACCAGATTGCCATGCGTACCAGCCCCACCAATATCGGGCTCTGGATACTGAGCCTGCTGGGGGCCCGGGATTTTGGATATATCAGTCTCAATACAGTGATCGATCGCCTTGAAGCGACCATGCAGACCCTGGACAACCTGCAGAAATACAAGGGCCACCTGCTCAACTGGTACACTATCCCAAGCCTTGATCCTCTGGAACCGCGCTACATATCCACAGTAGACAGCGGAAATCTCCTGGCAGCCCTGCTGACCGCGAAAAGCGCTATGAAAGAATTGCGCGGGCAGCCCGTTTTTGACTGCTCGGTTTTTGCCGGCTTTTTCGACTGCGGCAGCATCCTGCAGGCGCTGGCCCGGGAGGAGGGCCTTTCCGGTGAGGCCCTTGATCTCCTCGACCGTCGCCTCGCGATATGGAATCATCCCCCGAAAAGCCCCCTGCAGCAGGTTTTGCAGGTGCGGGAGGATGCCGAAATCCTTCCTCGCCTGCTCAGGGAAATCAGCCTCTCCTCCGGTGAATTGAGTGACGTGGATTACTGGTGTGAAGCCTTGGCCAGCCAAATAAAGCAAGCCGGAAAGACCATTGAGTCTCATCTTGGCTGGATTCTCTGCCTCCCTGAAACAGGGGACGGA
>CAZOGT010000104.1:0-9544 GCA_964579015.1 uncultured Acidobacteriota bacterium
CGAAGGTCATCTTTACGTTATCAATCACGGACTTAATCCTAGCTCTGCGCATCCTACCACACTGAAGCTGCACCACCCGAACCACCAGGACAAGGCCCGAATGAACGGATTCCGCAAGGTGCCCAGTTTGTCAATGGTTACCTCAACTACGTCTCCTGCCTGAAGGAACTCAGGGGGATCACGAAAAACACCTACGCCACGAGGAGTGCCGGTGAAGATCAGGTCTCCAGGGAAAAGAGTTGCGGTCTTTGAAATGAATTCAACCAGTTCCCAGCAATCAAAGATCAGCCGGGAGGTGGATGAAGACTGCTTAATCTCCCCATTACAGCGCAGTTCAATATGCAAATCGTGAGGGTCCCCGACTTCATCCAGGGTAGCTATAAAGGGGCCGCAAGGAGCGAAGGTATCGCACGATTTACCCCTGACCCATTGTTTATCAGCGAATTGCAAATCCCTGGCGCTTACGTCGTTTCCCGCCATGAAAGCCACCGAATTACGGGCCTGCTCCCTATCCATATTCTTTCCTCCGGCAATCACAACCATGCACAGTTCTGCTTCAGGATCCACCTTTTTGGATATGCCCGGTATCCTGATAGGTTCTTCAGGGCCGATTACAGCCGAAGGGAATTTGGCAAACATTCGAGGATTCTCAGGAATCGGCACATTCTGCTCCTCGGCATGATCACGATAGTTGAGCCCTATCGCCATAATTTTGCCGGGATCATTGATCGGGGCCAGCAGCCTGATATCCCTGCTGGAAAAAAAGCAGTTTTCCAGCTGCTGCCGGTCACTGCTGAAAGCTTCAACTATCTGTTGGGAAGCCTGCAAAGCCTTCTCCCCCATTTCAAACCATCCCCTGAGAGTTGAAACCCCCTCTGATTCGGGAAGCGACAGGAGTCCTCTTCCAGCCATAACCGACACAGCGGAGGCCAGGTCCAGGTAACATCCTTCTTCAATGATCAGGCCAAAACGTTTTCTCCCCTCCGCTGAGAAGCTGCAGAACTTCACAGCTTGCCCCTCCCACTGTCCAGCAAGGCCAGGAGCTCACTGGCGGCAGGAATCCGTTCCAGGGCTTCCTGGACCTGGTTGTCCACTTCCAGAAATGACTTGTAGCTCCTTTCGTCCCCGGCGACGATCAGAAGAATTTCCTGGAGGAGAAAATTGCGGATCACCTTGTCTTCCTCCAACAACTCCTCAGGAGAAACTTCAAGCTTCTCGGCTTCCCCTGCGAATTCAATAAACCTGTTCAGGGTTGCATCGGTGACTGATATCCCATCAACGATCTCAGCTTTTGCCTCCGGGGATAAAATATCGTATTCCTTGGAGTCCGGCAGTTCACCAAGATCTGTCTCAATCTCTCCGGATTGAATCTTGGAGGCAAAAATCCTGAAAAGATTCTTCCTCTGCAGACGCCTGGTAGCCTCCGGCATCCTGTCAAGCTCCACCACATAATCAGGAGTAATTCCGCCTCCCCCATAGACTGACCTTCCCGAATCAGTAAAAAACTCCTTGCCGTTTTCAGAACTATCCTTGCTCTCTCTCCGGTTATTGTAATAATCCCAGAAACTGCTGGAATAATCTCTCTGGATCAAACGACCGCTTGGGGTGTAATACTTTCCGGTTGTCAAAGCCAGGCCCCTTCTCCCTTCCAGAGGGAACACCGTCTGGACCAGGGCCTTTCCAAAACTGGTCTTGCCCATGATCAGGGCACGGTCATGGTCCTGGAGTGCCCCGGCAACAATTTCGCTGGCACTGGCACTGTTTTCATTGATCAATACGATCATGGGGTAGCGGTACTTCTGATCATCACCGGCACGATAGTTTCTGTCGCCTTTCCCGGTCCTGGACCTGGTTTTGACAATAACCTGATCTTTTTCAAGAAAACGGTCTGAAACCCTCAACGCCTGGTCCAGGGAACCGCCGGGATTATCTCTCAAGTCAAGAATCAGGCCTGAAAGGCTTTCCTCCTGCAGTTCCTCAAGCGCCTTATCCAGTTCCTCTCCGGTGGTTTCAGCGAATTTGGTAATTCTCACATAACCGATCTCAGGTGTCATCCTGAAAGCATACTTAATGGTGTATATGGGTATTTCATCCCGCTCTACCGCAAAATGGAGGGGCTCGCTCTCACCGGGACGCTCAACGGTAATATTGACTATTGTCCCTTTTGGGCCTTTAAGGTTAGGAATTACTTCTTCATCAATATCCCAGTCATCAATCGGTTCACCTTCGACCTGTGCGATTATGTCCCCGGCTCTGAGCCCGGCCTTGTAGGCAGGTGTGCCGTGGGCGGGGGGCTCAACCACGATGACCCTTCCGCTTCCCGGAGCTTCAGCCCTGATACTTATTCCCAGCCCGTAATACTTACCCTTCTGCTGCTCCTGCAGCTTGTCATAGTCCCGGTGGGAGAAGAAGGAACTGTGGGGATCAAGGGACCTGAGCATGCCCCTGATTCCACTCTCGATCAGGTCCTCTGTTTCTATCCCCTCCACGTATTCAGATTCGACAACCGCGAGTGTTTCAGAGAAATTTCTCAGTAAAGCAGTCCGTATATCATTTGAATCGGTGTCCGCATTAACCCTGGTTCCAATCACCCCTCCTATGAGGGATGAGAGGATTACCATGGCCAACAGCAGCAATCCCAGCCTGTTTTTCATTTATTTAACCTCACAATAATTTTTCACTGCCTGATAGCTTCCCTTTGGAAGGTATTTTTAGTATACAATAAGGGATAGATGCATGTGGCAGGGAGAGCAATTAAATTGGTCACTCGGGTCCTTAAACATTAAAATGGAAATAATATCTGTAGTTCGCCCATGCCGGAAGGATGTCACACAAGGCCGGCGGGCGATTGACTGATTTCCGAAACATATTTCCTTTAAAGAAAAAATAACGGAGCCAAACATGGGATGGAATCTGGGTTTCCCTGAAATAATGGTCATTTTTGTGGTCGCGTTGCTGGTTTTTGGCCCGCGCAAGCTTCCTGAACTGGGGAAATCCCTGGGGAAAAGCCTTGCTGAATTCAAAAAAGCTACAAATGACCTGAAAAAGACCTGGGAAGAAGAAGTAAAAGCTGAAGAAGAAGACCTGAAAGAGATCCGGAAAGATCTTGATTCCTGAGGAACCACCTGACGGCAACACTGCCTTTCACTGACTGAAAGATACTGAATTATTCTAAATGGACGAGCCAAAAAAATCCGGAAATAAACCTGTATCCTCAGGTAAGAAAAAAATAAGCGAACCCGAAAACTCTGAACCTGAGGTCCAGGAGGGGAGTAGTGATTCAGAGCCGCGGGAGACTGCGCCAACAGGTAAAGACGAGAACCCGGATGCCCCGGACCTGTCCGCAGGAGATTCGGGGAAGGCTGATCCCGACCGGGAGAGGGAGGCCGCGGACGAACCCGTTGAACATGAAAACCCCGAGGATTCAGACACGGGCCTGGACAGTGAAGAGGAATCCCCGGGAGTAATCAAGGACAGCCCCGAGCCTTACCATGACCCCGGCGACCCGGACGGCATATACAGTGATTACAACGAATATGCGGCTGACGACGAATATGCCCCGGTGGCTGACAGGATGCCCGAGAGGCCTGATGAACCGCATTATCAGGACCCTCCGGGTTCCGAAGACCGGGCGAAGGAGGAGTCCGCGGGGGAAGGGGCTGCCAAAAAGAGCGATTCCGAACCTAAAAAAACCGCTCCAGAAAAGAAAAAGGATGAACCTGAAGAGGACGATGACGATTTCCTTGATGAAAGAGAAAGGGAACTGGGGGGGCGGATGTCCTTTCTCGACCATCTGGATGAGCTTCGAAAACGGATCTTCCACGCCCTCATCTCGATTATCATAACCTTTGTTGCGGCCTGGGTTTTCAGGGAACAGATCTTCAGATTTCTTTCAGCCCCGATCATGGATGTGGTTGATCAACTGGTCGTCTTGAGGCCTACCGAGCCCTTTACTGTTTACCTGAAGGTCTCCTTTGCGGCGGCAATATTTTTCGCCATCCCATATATCATGTTCCAGGTATGGCTGTTTATTGCACCGGGCCTGTACCGCAAGGAAAAAGTATACGCCCTGCCCTTCCTCTTCTCTTCTTCACTGCTCTTTATACTGGGAGGCCTTTTTGCCTACTATATTATCCTGCCCCCGGCGCTCAATTTCCTGCTCAACACCTTTGGGGGTGAATTCAAGGCCGTAATCTCAGCTGTTGAATACTATGACTTCGAACTGATAATAATCGTTGGGATGGGAGCCATCTTCCAGCTTCCGGTATTAGTGGCTTTCCTATCCATGTTCGGATTGGTTTCTCCCGGATTTCTGTGGAGAAACTTCAGGTACGCCTTCCTTTTGATCGTGATTATTGCAGCTGTTGTGTCGCCCACTACTGACCCCATGAACCTTTTCCTCTGGAGCGGGCCCATGGTAATCCTCTACACTTTCAGTATCGGGATATCATGGGTATTCAAAAGGCGCAGGGACAAAAAGCAGAAGGATGAAGACGAGAGGTGGTCCAAGTAAAAACCTGGATCAATCTATTCTCTGAAATAACCCTTTTAACGCCAGCCATGCATAACATTCCTCACAGTTATGCATGGTTCCGGCATCAAGCTCGAAAATCATTTCATTCCGCGGAATTTCTGTAGACAAGTGCCGAGGCCTGGACAGCGATTCCTTCCCCTCGCCCGATCATGCCCCTGCCCTCCATTGTTGTGGCTTTAATTCCCAGGTCTTCGGGAGTCACCTGCAGGAGGAAAGAGAGCCTCTTTTTAATTGCGGGGACCCAGGGTTTTATTTTCGGGGCTTCTGCCAGGACCACCAGGTCAATATTCCCGACCAGAAATCCTTTCCCCTTTAAAAGCCGATAGGCCTTTTCCAGAAGGACCAGGCTGCTGATATCCCTGTAACGGTCATCGGAATCAGGAAAATAGCTGCCGATATCACTGAGGCCGGCTGCCCCCAGCAGGGAATCAATCAGGGCGTGACACAAAACGTCGGCATCAGAGTGCCCGGAGAGCCCCTTTTCCCAGGGGATTTCCACGCCTCCTAAAATCAGTCTCCTGCCTTCTTCCAGAGGATGAAAATCAAATCCGGTTCCGATCCTTATCTCAGGTTTCATCAACATCTCTCCATGCAAGATCCTCTTTCCAGGTAATCTTGATATTCGCATTTTCGCCTTCGACCGCCCTGACCTCAAGGCCGGCCCTCTCCAGAAGCGCGGATTCATCAGTGGCGGCAAAGCCTTTTTCCCAGGCCTTTTCAGACGCTTCAAGCAGCTGTTCCAACTCTGATCCCTGGGGGGTCTGGGCCCGCCAGAGGATGTTCCGGTCAAGGGTATCAACGACTATATGGTCTCTCACCACCTTAATAGTATCTATTACAGGTTCCAGGGGTACTGCGGCACCATACTCAAGCGTGGCCCTGATCACCCTTGATATCAGGGCTCCGGTCAGGAAAGGGCGTACCGCATCGTGGACGATCACATGGGAGCACTGTCCCTGCAGGCAGCGCAGCCCTTTCAGCACCGATTCAGGCCGGGTTGCCCCCCCTTGAATGATTTCAGCTTCGGAACCGCGGGCACACTCTTCCAACAGCCTGCTGACTTCCTCCCTGACCGGAACCGTCCAGCTTTCAGGAACTACGATTACGATCCTCCTGGTAAAAGGAAGGAATTTGCGCAAGGCTGCCAGGTAAAGAGGTTCTCCGTCCAGCAGGCGGAACTGTTTGGGTATTTTCCCTCCAAACCGTGAACCCTGCCCGGCGGCTACCAGCACCAGTCCGGTCAGTTGATTTCTCCCATCTTCAGTCGGCTGAGCGCCGTGCCGCAAATTGGCCATATGTTCTATAACCCCAGCACATCAAGGAAATCCAGGACGGAATCAACGGCTTTCAGTCCTTCAGTATCCTGATGATCAGTAGAATCGATGTTGGCAGGCGGCATGATAACCTGCTTGAAACCCATTCCGAAAGCCTCCCTGATCCTGGGGCCGGGTGAGGACACTGCCCTGATCTCACCAGCCAGGCCCACCTCCCCAAAAATCACCGTTTTATCGTCGAGCGGAATATCCCTGTAGCTGGAAACCACAGCCCCGATCACCGCCAGGTCCAGGGCGGGCTCTGACAGGCTCAGGCCCCCGGCTACATTCATGTAAACATCACAGGCGTTAAGGCTGATCCCAGTCCTTTTCTCCAGCATTGCCATCAATAATGCCACCCTGTTCGGGTCGATTCCGGCTGTCATTCTCCTGGCGGTACTGAAAGATGTCCTGGTGACCAGGGCCTGCAATTCCACCAGCATTGGCCTGGTCCCCTGCATGGCAGCGAGGACAACCGAACCTGATACATGTTTCTTCCTTTCAGCCAGGAAGAGGCCGGAAGGATTATCGACCGGGTGAAGTCCCCGGGCTGTCATTTCAAATACACCCAGTTCATGGGACGGGCCAAACCTGTTTTTGACTGTTCGAACAAGCTTCTGGTTTTGGCGGGTATCCCCTTCGAAATAAAGAACCACATCAACGATGTGCTCCAGGACCTTGGGCCCGGCAATAGCCCCATCCTTGGTAATATGCCCTATCAGGATGGTCGGGAGATTCAGTTTCTTGGCTATTCCCAGAAAATGCATGGTACACTCGCGGACCTGCCCTACGCTTCCCGGAACTGAAACCATATCCGGGCTGTACATGGTCTGGATAGAATCCACTATCAACAGGACAGGCTTCTCCCGTTTTACCAGCCTGCTTACTCCATCGACATTGGTTTCGGTAGATATGAGCAGGTGGTCACTCCCGGCGCCCAGCCGCTCCCCCCTTATTTTTATCTGTTCGGCTGACTCCTCTCCCGAGACGTATAGAACCTTGCCTTTCCCGGCGGCTATTAATTCGGCGATCTGCAGGAGAAGCGTGGATTTCCCCACCCCGGGTTCGCCTCCCAGGAGCACCAGAGAACCCGGAACCATGCCGCCTCCGAGGACCCGGTCGAATTCCGTGTTTCCTGTCACGATCCTTTCCATATTGAGGTGGCCGGCGGAAGAAATGGAAACAACCTCCGCTTCCGGACCCGTGCTTTTCTCAGGGGGGCTTGCCGGCTCCTCCACAAGGCTGTCCCACTCTCCGCAGCTGGGGCATCTTCCCATCCAGCGGAGACTCGCGGTACCGCATGACCGGCAGACAAACATGCTTCCCTTTAGACCTTTTGCCATGGCACTTCCTCAACCCCAGGATAGACGGAACTCTAAAAATCCACGTACCTTCGCTCAACCCTCGTGCCGATGGAGGTCAACACCTCATAAGGGATCGTCCCGGTCTTGCCGGCGATCGCCCGGGCCGAGAGGCCTGATTCCGGATCAGCATCCATCAGTGTGACTATATCTCCCTTAATAACCTCGGGGTGATCCGTAAGGTCAACAGCTGTCAGGTCCATGGATATGACACCAGTCACCGGAACAGCGGCTCCACTATCCAGCCTCACGATTCCGCGCCCTGAAAGGAGGCGATTGTATCCGTCGGCGTAGCCAACAGGCAGGATGCCTACCCTGGTTTTCCTGGATGTAATGAAGGTTCGGTTATAGCCGACAGGGGAACCGGCAGGCAACTCCCGAACAGACATGACCCGGGACCTCCACCGCATCGCCGGCTTCAGCAGGTTCATTCCCGCGCAAGGAGCTATGCCGTAAAGGGCCAATCCGGGCCTCACCGCGTCGAGGTGGGCCTCAGGAAACCTGAGTCCTGCACTGTTGGCAATGTGCCTGGTTCCGGGGAATCCCTTTGTAGCTTCCAAAAAACGCCTTAACTGCTCCATGGTGAATTCCACTGAATCGTCAGCCGAGGAAAAATGAGAATAAACCCCGGTGAAATCAGCCCTGCCGGAAGCAAGAATTCCGGGAAAGTCCTCCCAGTGAAACCCCAGCCTTCCCATTCCAGTGTCAACCTCCGCATGGACCTTGATACCGGATGGTATCGAAATATCATCGTATATTGAAGGAATGATGTTCCACTTATTATAAAGCTCAAATCTGCCCTCTTCCAGTCCGCCGAAAACCAAAATCTCCGTGGAAGGAGGCAGGATATCGCGTAATTCAAGCGCTTCATCAAGGCAGGCAACCGCAAACTGCCTGATTCCGCATTGGGAAAGGGCTCTGGAAACCGGGATGGAACCATGTCCGTAGGCGTTGGCCTTGACCACCGCAATAACAGGAACCTTCCCGGATAACATTCCCCGGATCACGTCCAGGTTGTGTTTTATCCTGCTGAGGGAAACCTCCAGCCAAGTCCTTGTCATGGAATTGGGACCTGTTCCATGGATGAATAGTTATCAAACCTGGTGTACTTATCAAAAAACACCAGCTTTACCGTCCCAGTCGGGCCGTTCCTCTGTTTACCGATTATCAGTTCCGCCAGTCCATCCATCTCCGGTTCCGGCCCCACCCCGAACTCTTCGCTTTTTGACTCCTTTTTCTTGTACACATCATGCCTGTAGACAAAAAGTACCAGGTCGGCATCCTGTTCAATTGAGCCTGATTCCCGCAGGTCCGACAATTGAGGCCTGTGATCATCCTTGCGCTGTTCCGGGGCCCGGCTCAACTGGGAAAGGGCCACCACTGGGATGTTCAGCTCCTTGGCCATTATCTTGAGTGAACGGCTGATCGCTGAAATCTCGTTCTGCCTGTTTTCATATCTTCCGCCCCGGTTTCCGAAAGATGACCCGGACATCAGCTGAAGGTAATCAATTATCACCATATCGAGGCCATGCTCAGACTTAAGCCGCCGACACTTGGATCTCATTTCCACCACCGATACCCCGGGGGTGTCGTCAATGAAAATCGGAAGCTCAAAAAGTTCAGCCGAAGCATTGGTCACTCTTGACCAGTCTTCCTGGCTCAGGGCTCCCTGCCGGATACGGTGGGAGTCCACTTCGGCTTCAGAGCTGAGCAGCCTGGCTACCAGCTGGATGGAAGACATCTCCAGGGAAAAAATTCCGATTTTCTTTCCCTCGTGGGCCGCGCTGCAGGCAATGTTCATGACCAGGCTGGTCTTTCCCATCGCCGGCCTCCCGGCAATAATTATCAGGTCAGAGGGCTGAAACCCACTGGTCAGCCTGTCCAGGTCAGTGAATCCCGTGGGAACACCGGTTATGGCGTGCTGATTTTGACAACGCTCCTCCAGCTTTTCGATCACCTCGGGCGTGAGCAGGGACATCCTCTGAAAATCTCTCTGTACCTGGTCCTGGCTGATCTCAAAAATTGACCTCTCTGCTTTTTCAACCAATTCCGCGGCATTGAGTTCACTGGAATAAGTGTTGATCAGTATTTCATTTGTGGAATGAATAAGCCTCCGCAGCAGAGATTTTTCCCGGATAATGTGGGCATAATGCTCAATATTGGAAATAGAAGGAATCCCGTCAAGCATTGAGGCGATATAGGTAGCGCCTCCCACTGTTTCCAGGTCATCATTCCTTTCCAACACATCCGTGAGCGTTATGGCATCAATTGGGTGGGAAGAGGAAGAGAGTGCTTCCATCGAGGAAAAAATCTTCCGGTGGGAATCAAGGTAGAAA
>CAZOGT010000105.1:0-9531 GCA_964579015.1 uncultured Acidobacteriota bacterium
TGGCGGATGTTGTGATACTTCCGAACACCGGAACAGCGAGGCCTGAAGACATCGCTTCTGTAAGGAGAACTGCTGAAGAGGTCAATCCTGCTGCCCGGATTATAGAGGCGGACTCGGTGGTTTCGGTTGATGATCCTTCAATCATCAGCGGGAAGAAGGTCCTCGTCGTGGAGGACGGCCCCACCCTGACCCACGGAGAGATGGCCTATGGGGCCGGGCATGTTGCCGCCCGGAAATTCGGCGCCGGCGAAATAGTGGACCCGAGGCCTTACGCTGTAGGCTCCATCAAGGAAACCTTCAGGAAATTTCGGCAGGTAACGGAGGTCCTTCCGGCCATGGGATACGGGGATGAGCAGGTAAGGGAACTGCAGGAGACAATAAACGCGGTACCCTGCGACGTTGTACTCGTAGGGACTCCTTTTGACCTCGCGGGAATGATTGAATCAAACAAGCCGCTGGTCAAGGTTTCCTACGACCTGGATGATCCGGGAACAGCCGCTTTGAAGATTGAGGTCGAAGCTTTCCTGGAGAAAACGGCAAATAAATAGACGGGTTGAGGCAAACTCTGGAATCTAAAGGGGAGTTTCCGCTTTGATCAAGGTCCGGTTCCCAGGCAGGGAGCCGGACCTTTTTAAACTTGCCGCCAGGATTTCTCCCTGGATGGCCCGGCGCGGCGGGTGGCCGTGCTAATCGGCGCTGCAGGGAAGCTCGAATTCCTCCAGGTCCCGGCAGGTCTCGTCAGCAAGGGAGAGGTCCTGGATGGGAGCCGTCGGACGTTTCAGCCCAACGCAGTACATGCCGGCGTTTTTTGCCGCGGCAACGCCGGCTTCAGAATCCTCGAACACCAGGCATTCTTCAGGCGGGATGCCGAGCATTGCGGCTGCCTTTAGAAAGCATCCGGGATCAGGCTTGCCTTTCGGGTAGTCGTCCGCCCCGAGACAGAAGGACAGCAGTTCGCTGACCCCCATGTAGGAGGCTGCTTCTTCAACGGTCCTGGTATGGGAACCCGAAACAATGGCAACTGGAAATTTTTTTGCCAGTTTACGCAGCAACTCTACTGAAGTGGGGATGAGAATGTCGTTTTCACGGCAGTATGCAATGTATATCTCTTCAACACCTGATTCAATTTCCTGGTCTGCGGCGAATAATCCGGGAAAGGACCGGTGGATATCAGCGTAAATATCCCGGGCGCTTTTGCCCAGCACCAGTGTTTCGGCTTTTTCATGGGAGATTGAGCCCCCTCGTTGACGGATCAGGGTTTTTACGGCCTCTATGAGCATCGGTTCAGTGTCAATAAGGGTTCCGTCCAGATCGAAAATAACAGCACTTATTTTTCTCATGTTCAGCGTATTCTATCGCATAAGGCTGCGGAGGGGTGAGAATGGAACGATTCGCGAGTGAGACCTGCATCCGCTCGCCTGAAACAGACTGAACCCTGCCCCGTGTTTCCTTTCGTAGTGTTAAGGATCCGCAGAATATGGCGCTTTCTAGTAAAATAGATCCAGTTTTTTGAGAAGCGGATTTCAGGTTGATTTTTCTGGTCCCGGGCTTCCGGTTTTTATCAACATCGAACAATATGAGTGCAATAGAGGATGAATAGTCTAAGTTACGCAGTCGGGCGCTCGGATGTGCCCCTGATCGGCCTGACCATGGGCGAGATGCTCGCCTGGACGGCCGGCAAATATCCTGATAATGATGCGGTGGTCTCAGTACAACAGGATGTCCGCTGGACCTACAGGGAATTCCTGGAGAAGGTTGACCATGCGGCCAGGGCACTGATGGGCCTGGGTGTGTGCAAGGGGGACAGGGTAGGGATCTGGGCCATGAACTGTTCCGAATGGATCCTTCTCCAGTTTGCGACAGCCAAGATGGGGGCTGTCATGGTCAACATCAATCCGGCCTACCGCACCCATGAATTTGAATATGCCCTGAAGCAGGCCGAGATCCACACCCTTTTTGTCCAGGAGCGTTTCAAGTCTTCAGATTACATAAAGATGTTCCAGGAGGTCTGCCCTGAAGCCGCAGGCTTTTCCAGAGGTAAGATCATCAGTGAACACTTTCCTTTTCTGAAGAATGTAGTGTATATGGGAGAGGGACAGTTTGAATCGGTGTTTACATGGAGTGAGTTCCAGGACAAGGCTGATCTGATAAGCCCTGATGAACTGAGGGAAGCCGAAGGCTCCCTTGATTTCGATGACCCGATCAACATCCAGTATACCAGCGGCACCACCGGCTACCCGAAGGGAGTGGTGTTGACCCATCATATGCTGTTGAACAATGGAAATATCATTGGGGAAGGGATGAAGTTTTCAGAAAAGGACCGCCTCTGCATCCCGGTGCCTTTTTTCCACTGTTTTGGGATGGTCCTGGCAAACATTGCCTGCATAACACATGGCTCGGCTATGGTGCTTCCCTCGCCTTCCTTCAATGCCAGGGCTGCACTACATGCAGTTGAGAAGGAGAAGTGCACTGCCCTGCACGGGGTCCCGACCATGTTCATCGCTGAACTGTCTCACCCGGACTTTGAACAATATGATCTTTCCTCACTGCGCACCGGGATAATGGCCGGGTCCCCCTGCCCGGTTGAGGTAATGAAGGAAGTCAACAGGCGCATGCACATGGACGAGATCGTAATTGTTTACGGACAGACGGAGACCTCTCCGGGGATTACGATGACAACCACCGGAGACCCTCTTGAGAGAAGGGTTTCGACCGTGGGAAGGCCTTTCCCCCATTGCGAAATCAAGATAGTTGATCCGCTCACCAACCGGATTGTCAGCAGGGGAGAAACCGGGGAGATATGCGCCAGGGGATACATGGTGATGAAGGGCTACTACAATAATCCCAGCGCAACCAGCCAGACCCTGGATGAAAATGGATGGAACCATACCGGAGATCTGGGTATCATGGATGAGGAAGATTACCTGAGAATTGTGGGCAGGACCCGGGATGTTGTGATCCGGGGAGGAGAGAACATATATCCCAGGGAGATCGAGGAGTTTTTCCACCAGCAGCCTGAGATCGCTGATGCCTATGTTATAGGGGTTCCGGACAGGAAATATGGAGAAGAGCTGATGCTTTGGGCAAGGGTGGCCGATGGGTTTAATGAGCATGACATCAGGATCCGGGACATGTGCCACGGCAAGATAGCCCATTATAAAATTCCGAGGTACGTAAAGTTTACTGACACTTTTCCCATGACCATCTCCGGGAAGATCCAGAAATTCAGGATGAGGGAGATATCGGTCAGGGAGCTGGGACTGGAAGATCTCGACAAAATAGAAACCGCCTGATAATGGAACCGTTCCCGAAAGTGTTGGGGAAGCCGGAGCTTCCGTTCAGGGGTATTCAGCCGCATGCAGCTTGCGGAATGCTCAGGGATGCTTCTCTTTGACGGCACAGCAGGAGAAATCAAGTTTGTTTAAAGTACTGAATGCAGACCAGAGGCCGCGGATTAAAGGGAAGTTGTTTGAAATGTTCTCGTATCTCCCTTATTACAACGGTTACGTGAAGCCGTTCGGCGACTTGATGGGGATTGAGGAGATCCAGGTCAGCCCGGGAGGAGAACTTTTCCCTGATAATGAAGAGATGGAGTTTCTTTTTCTTGGACGGGAGGGGCGTCTGGAAATCAGCCGGGAGGAAAGCGAGGCTGGCATCCTGGAGAAAAATTCCTGCCTGGCATCACATCCCCCGGCTGGCGAAGTTGTCTTTCGCAACAGCTGTAACCATGCGGTAAGCAGGCTTATTTCGCTTAGTTTCAGGCCGGGGTCCGAACCCGTCCCCCCGGGAAGCAGTGAATACAAGGCTTTTGCTGTCAAGGGTAACCGCACGGTACTCGTGACCCTGGCCGCCGCAGGCGGGGCGGAAGATGCCCTGCCCCTGAGCCTTGATGCGGTTATCAGCCTCGCACGGATAGGAAAAGGGGAGAAGCTGATTTTCAAGACACGTCCTTCCAGGCGGATTCTCATGGTTCTGCTGGAAGGGTCGATGGACGCTGAAAAGAACAGGCTCAATAAAAATGATTGCCTGATGGTCATGGGCGAGCCCCTGGTCAACCTCAATGCTTTTGCCCGGTCAAAGGTGCTGATCGTCGATCTGCCTGAATACACATCCCCCACTGAAATGCGGGAAGCGGCAGGGAAGGAAGAACCGGCCCGGGATTCGGGGGGAACACTGAAGCGTGATCAGGCGAATTCCTGTCCGCAGTCCCGGACGAACACCGTTTTACGGGGCAGAAGGTAAGTTTTTGACGGGCTGATAGCAGATAAAGGATGGTGTTGACCATATGAGTGTAAGAGTAAGATTCGCCCCCAGCCCTACCGGATACCTGCACGTGGGCGGGGCGCGCACGGCTTTGTTCAACTGGCTTTTTGCCAGAAACATGGGGGGTGAATTCATTCTCCGCATTGAGGATACCGACGAACAGAGGTCTGATCGGGAAATGGTTGATGTTATCCTGGAAGGCCTGGAAAGGCTGGGACTGGACTGGGATGAGGGCCCCTATTATCAATCCCAGAGAAAGGCCCTTTACCAGGAGTGCTGCGAAAGGCTTCTGGAAAGCGGGCATGCCTACTATGATTTTTCCGAACAGGGCTCCGACCCGGATGAATACCGGAGTTTTCGTGATGTTCCGCTGGAAGAGGCCAGGGTTGGAATAACCGCAGGTCAGGAGCCTGCTGTCAGGTTCAAGGTGCCTGGAGAGGGGAGGATCCGCTTCAGCGACCTGGTTTTTGGGGATATCGAGGTGCAGTGCGGTGAAGTGGATGATTTCGTCATCGCCAGGTCCGGCGGAGTTCCGACCTATCATCTCAGCGTGGTCGCCGATGATATTGACATGCGGATTTCCCATGTGATCAGGGGCGCTGATCATCTTTCCAACACCGCCAGGCATGTTTTGCTTTTTCAGGCCCTTGAATACCAGGTCCCGGTATTCGCACACCTCCCGCTGATCCTCGGCAGGGACAAAAAGAGGCTCAGCAAAAGGCATGGGGCTGCTTCGGTAACCGCCTACCTGGGAGAAGGCCTCCTCCCGGAAGCCCTGCGCAATTACCTGGCACTGCTGGGGTGGTCTCCGGGCGGAGACCGGGAAATGCTGCCGTTACGCGAACTGGTTGAACTCTTTGACCTGCGGAGGGTCAATCGGGCCAACGCTGTGTTTGATCCTGAAAAACTCGAATGGATGAACAAGCAGTACCTGTCTTCAATGACGGCTGAGGAGCTCCTGGCTCCGGCCAGGGGAGCCCTGGTAAAGGCCGGGCTGTACAGGCCTGAATTTGATTCCGATCAGCAGCCCTATTTCCTGGGCGTGATAGACCTTATCAAGAGCAGGATCAACAGCCTGGATGATTTTGCCGAATACGGCCTCCCTTTTTTCACTGATGATTTTGACTATGAGGAAGAGGCCCTGAACCGGCAGCTTGGAGACCGGGGATTGCATCCCGGAGACGAAAGGCTGGAGGGCCTGGAAAGGTTCAGGGAGGCCTGCGCTGACCCGGCTAATGAGTTCACCCTGGAAAAGACAGAAGAGGTCCTGAGGGGCATAGCCGCTGCATTGAATATGAAAGCCGGAATCCTGATCGGACTGGTCAGGCTGGCCGTTACCGGCCGTGGCAATGCTCCGGGGATTTTTGATGTCCTGGTGACCCTGGGCAGGGAACAGACCGTGGCCAGGCTGGACCGCTTTCTTTCAGCGGCACGGGATCTTCAGTAAAATGAAAAAGCGAGGACTGTCTGTAATAATACCTGCCTATAACGAGGAGCACCGGCTGCGTGCTTCACTGGAGGAAATAGCCGCAAAAACCGGGGAAGCGTTCTCTCCGGTGGAACTGATCGTGGTTAATGACGGGTCAACCGACGGCACACTCTCCATGGCTGAAGAATTTGCGGCGAGCAGTGGGAGAGGAGCCGTATTCTGCAGGGTCATAGATCTGCCTGAAAACCGGGGTAAGGGTTACGCGGTCAGGAGAGGAATGATGGAGGCCTCTGCTGAACTGGCCCTGATGACAGATGCTGATTTAAGCACCCCCATCGAAGAAATTCAGAAACTCCTCCTGGTATTGGAAGAAGATGGGGCGGATATTGTTATTGGCTCACGGGCCCTTTCTGCCTCGGATGTGCGCGTTCACCAGCCCTGGTACCGGGAGTACGGGGGCAAGGGTTTCAATCTTTTTGTCCGGGTGATTACCATGCTTCCTTTCAGCGATACCCAGTGCGGGTTCAAGCTTTTCAGGACGGCGGCCTGCCGAAGGATATTTGAAAAGCAGAAAATCGACCGTTTTGCTTTTGATGTCGAGATTCTTTTTGCGGCATCGAAAGCGGGACTGAAGATCAGAGAAGAGCCGGTTACCTGGCGGCATTCCCCGGGAAGCAAGGTGAATATGCTGCCCGACTCTATCCGGACGTTCATTGAGCTTCTGCGCATCAGGATCAACAGCATCAGGGGATTTTACTGACCCTGGTTTTCACGGGCCTGTTCGATCTATTGGATAAAAGGGGACTTGTGGACAGAGTAATTGTACATTGCCCTCCCGTCCCTTGTTCCGCCTGATTATTCTTGCCAACCCGGGGGCTGGTCATATAGACTTTCCGGTAGAGAGAAGGCCTTTTAATTGATCAGAGGATTTATAGGTTATGATTACCAAACTTGGCGTAAACATTGATCACATAGCAACAATCAGGGAGGCCCGGAAAGCGCTGGAGCCGGATCCGGTTGCCGCTGCTTATGTAGCGGAATCAGCCGGAGCCCATGGAATCACCATTCACCTGCGGTCCGACCGGAGGCATATCCAGGACCGGGACCTGGTAATGCTCAGGGAAACCGTTAAAACCAGGTTGAACGTTGAGATGGCGACGACCGGGGAGATGATTTCCGTGGTCAGGGAAGCGAGGCCGGATACCGTGACCCTGGTGCCCGAGCGACCCGAGGAGCTGACGACAGAGGGTGGCCTGAACGTGGTCAAGTATTTTGACGAGATCTCCAGGGCTGTGGACATCTTTCACGGCGAAGGCATCCAGGTTTCCCTGTTTATTGATCCTGATGAAGAGCAGGTGGATAAATCGATCGAGGCCGGGGTATCAATGGTGGAGCTTAACACGGCTGCCTATGCCGAAGCTGTGCCTGCCGGACTGAACGAGGCGGATCCTGAGTTCTCAAGGTGCCTGGATGAGATCAGACGGGTCACTTCCTATGCTTCCGTGGGCGGACTGAGGGTCCTGGCGGGACACGGTTTGACATACCGAAACGTCCTTCCGGTGTCTTCAATTCCTGAAATGGAAGAACTCAATATCGGGCACAATATCATTGCCAGGGCCGCGCTGGTGGGCTTGCGGTCGGCTGTCCGGGAAATGCTTGCGGCAATGAAGCCCTGAGCGGCGTGCGGCAGCAGTGCCGCTGGCTATTACCGATGAGGGTTTATTGATTTATGAACAGTGCCGGCTGCCTTTATGTCGTGGCGACTCCGATCGGAAACCTGGGGGACATCAGCGAACGAGCAGTCAGGACCCTGGAGTCGGCGGACCTGATCGCCTGCGAAGACACCCGGACCAGCGGCCGCCTGCTCAAGCACCTGGGCATAAGCACCCCCATGATCAGCTACCATGAGCATAATGAGGAACAGAGGAGCGCTGAACTGCTGAAACGCCTGGTGGAAGGGGAGAGCATTGCCCTGATCTCCGATGCAGGCACTCCGCTGATGTCTGACCCGGGATACCGGCTGGTTTCCCTTTGCCGCCATGAGAACCTGGAGGTTCACGCCATACCCGGCCCCAGCGCTGGAATCGCGGCCCTTTCGGTTTCCGGCCTGCCGACCGACCGCTTCCTCTTTGCCGGATTCCTGCCGAAAGGAAAGGGTTCCCAGGCGGCATTTCTTGATGAATTGAAAGATACCGCAGCTACCTTGATCTTCTATCTCCCGGTCCATACGGCCCTGTCGCAGATAAAGCTCATCACGGAAAGGCTTGGAGACAGGCAGGCCTTCCTGGTCCGGGAAATGACCAAGCTCTACGAAACTTCCATTTACGGAACCCTCTCCGGAATCCTGGCTCATCTTGCAGACTCTCCCCTGAAAGGAGAGATTACCCTCCTGGTCCGCGGCGGGGCGGGGAAAACGGAAAGCAAACCTGTTCAGGAGGAGATGGATGCGAAGGCCTACCTGTATGGGCTTATGAAGTTCAGGGGGCTTTCCGGAAAGGACGCGGTCCGGGTATGCTCCCGGGACCTTGGCCTTCCCAGGAAAAAAGTCTACGAGACCTCCCTGGAGATCAGGGATTTCATCAGGGCTGAAGAATAGCCGTCCCGGGAGGCCTGCCGGACCCAAACCTTCCCGGAAAAAAATCATTTCTTTCTTGACATCCCTTTATAATTATTGTATAAATATTCATTATGATGCAGATTGTGAACTTTTCCAAGCCATATCTGATACCGCTTGAACGACCCAGGCTCCAGCCCTGGAGCTAATAAATACCTTTCTTTTGTAACATTTTCTGAACTTTCTCTTTTATTTACATGTATCTTTTTTGAGGGACGACCATGTATTTTTATAACACAAGCTTAGCAACAACACGTAATCCGGCGGCCGGAATGGCAGGGAACCTGGTCAGCTCCGGGGCCAGCCTTCCGGGGCTGCACGAGGGTTTTCAGCTGGCAGGCGGGATAAGTCCGGTTTCCGGTGACCTGGTAATGGCTTCGGTCAAAGAGGTGAATCCCGCATATCCCGGGCTGGAACTTGAGGATGGTTCTGAGGTGGTACTTGAGCCGGGCAATATCCTGATAGGGGTCCTTGGTTCCCGGCGGGCCCTTCTTGGCTTTTCCGGTAGAATTCCGGCCTCACTGGAAATCGGGCAGCCTCTGCACCTGTTGAACAAGGGAGGGGTAATCGGTGAATGCACGGCTTTCAACCGGAGCCTGGAATGGCCGACCTCGCTGGAATTTCTGGGGACAGTGACGAGAAGCGGAAAAGCCGTCAACCTGGGCCAGTTTGCGCGGCCCCTTTTCAAGGGCCCCCTGCCGGAGGTGCCGATGGTCATGATCCTGGGGACTTGCATGAACGCCGGAAAGACAACGGCTGCCCGGCAGATAATTGAGGTATTCACCCAGCGGGGCCTGAGAATAAACGCCGGGAAGGTGGCGGGAGTAGCCTGTCGCCGGGATCTTTTGTCAATGCAGAAGAGCGGCGCTGAAAAAGTGATGAGTTTTCATGATTTCGGGCTCCCTTCCAGTTCTGACATGGAAAGCCTGCTGCCCGTGGCCAGATCCCTGCACCATGGGCTTTCCGATGGCGATCCCGACTTTATTGTGATGGAAATGGGAGACGGGATCCTCGGGGGCTACCAGGTCTCCACGCTCTTTGCTGATTCCGAATATATTTCCCGAGCCCTCTGCACGGTGATATGCGCCAATGACCTGATGGGGGTATGGGGGGCCCTGGAGTGGCTCAAGCCTGCCGGGATAGAAAGAGAGTCGTCCCGGATGTTGATCTCCGGCCCGGGTACTGACAGCGGGGAGGGTGGTGATTATATTGAGCAGAACGGGGG
>CAZOGT010000106.1:0-2435 GCA_964579015.1 uncultured Acidobacteriota bacterium
GCCAACGATCGACGGGAGGGGTTATGAGGCTTGCAGCGGCAGCTTCGACCTCGTTCCCTTCACCCCTTCCCAGGAACTGCACTGAAACCTTGAACGATTCCCCGGGGGTTACCAGGGAGTCCATTGTTTCCATCATCAGCGCGTCAAGGTAGATGAAGTTCCCCTTTTGGGCTGCATCCAGAAAATCCTGTTCCTTTTTATCCAGCAGGAATTTGGCCTCAGCATTGACTGTCTGGAATTTCATGGTCCTGACAAGATCAAGGCCGGTCATTACGGCTTTTACCGCTGAAGAATAATTTGCCCTCTGGTGGGCCTCGACAGCCCAGTCAATATATCCTCCCAGCAGGTTGACCGATGACTCCAGGCTGGGGTCGAGGTTGGAGATGACCTGCAGGCTGGTATCGATCTGGTCGAAAAATGAAGTGCTCAGCCTCGAAGAATCCACAGAGCTTCTGGTCAGGAAGTATCCTACCTCGATATCCATGGGCCGGGGAAGGGCTCCCATGCCCTGGCATCGATGCAAAGATCGCGCCCTGGTCCCGAACTCAACGTAGCTCTCTCCAAGCAGGGGATCATATTCGCTTAAATCTATGACCACATCCCCGGTTGCAGTGCCCCCTATCCCGGGATTCTTCGACTGGAAAAGGCGGAGCGGCCGCCAGGGCCTGAGGCCTTCATAAATCTGTTCGGGAAACTGCTCGGGGTCGCCGGCCAGCCTGAATGCTTCGGCAGCCAGCTGGGCGGAAGCCTGGTGGTGCTGTCCTCCCCCGGTCCCGGAGGGGTTCATGGTAAGGACAACAGTAGGCCTGAACGTCCGGAGTACCCTGACAATGTCCTCAATGATTTCTTCCCGGCCCCATTTCTGAAATGTTTCTTCCACGCTGAATGAATACCCGAATTCAAAAGCCCGGGAGAAGAACTGTTCAGCCAGGTCATACCTGTGCACTGAAGCAAGCTCTTCAGTACGCAGCACCCCCAGTTGTTCGAATAGTTCCGGGCCGATTTCATTCTGCCCGCCATCGCCCCTGGTAAGTGTCAGAAGTCCAGTCCGGTAGCCTTCACCGCGGCCAAGTTTTGCATATAGAGCGTTATTCTCATCGTCAGGATGGGCACAGATGTACATAAATGAACCGACCTTGGGGAGCTTCCTCAGGGACAGCCCGAATCCGTTGGCCCCCTCGTCTTCAGGTATCGGCTTCATCTGGGCAAGAGCTGTCCCGAACGAAGAAAGGACCAGGATGACACCTGACAGAACAATGAGAACAGCGAGGCGTGACTTCCGGAAAAATGAAAAGCCGGCTTCATTTTTAATCATCAATTTGTTCCTAAGCAAAAAAACCCCTCTCGCAAGTTATTCATCTTAATGCCGGGAAGGTAAAAAATCAAAAATTATTCAGAGGTATTTTGAAGCAATCAGGTAGAGCGCTCCGTATATCTGGGCTTCCTCTCCAAGCCGGGCGCAGCGCAGGTCCGGTACGGGGAGCCCGTATGCAGCGGCCCTCCTGCGTACCGGTTCAAGGAGGATCTCTCCCTGGGTGGCAATACCTCCACCGAAAATAACGGCGTCAGGATCCAGCAGGGCGGTAATGTTGACTACGGCCATGGCGTAATATTCATAGGCCTGTTCAAGGATTGCCGCAGCGTCCCTGTCTCCCTGGAGGGCGGCCTCAAAAACAGTCATGGTGTTTGCCTGGTCCGGCGTTCCGGCTATTGCGGCCAGTTTTCCGGTAGAGTTCATGTAGGCCGTCCTTCGGCTTTCCTGGTCGAGGGCCAGGCCGGAAGCTACTGATTCAAACCAGCCCAGTTCTCCCACCCTGCGTTCCCTCTGGTTGGGAGCCAGCACCAGGTAGCCGATTTCCGCGGCACAGAAATTACTTCCGGAATGCAGCCTGCCGTTGATGAAGGCTCCACCCCCGATCCCGGTTCCCAGCCCGATGAAAAAGAAGTTCCTGCAGTCACGCGCTGACCCCTTCCAGTATTCTCCCAGGGTGGCGATATTTACATCGTTTTCAATCTCAACAGGGACGGAAAAGTGCTTCTTCAGGGCCGTGCCAAGCTTTAACCCGGTCCAGTATGGGATATTAGGTGAAATCAGAAGCGTCCCTTCCTCAGGATCGACTGGACTGGGTACTCCTACCCCGATTCCTGCCAGCTCGTGTTCTCCAATCCCGAATTCCTCCAGTGATGACCGGATCTCCGAAGCCAGCAGTTCGACATTGGTTTCAGCATCAGGCGCGTCCCGTTTGATTTTGGTGCTGGTTCTCCTGAGTACTGTCCCCTCCATATCGGAAATTACAGTCCTGATGTTATGGCCGCCTACGTCAACTCCGACAATGTATTTTCCCATTAATTTAATATCCTATATCAAATTGCCTCAGTCCAGTATTTTTTCCAGGCACTGGAGACTGTCCCCTGTACTGGAGACTGTCCCCTGT
>CAZOGT010000106.1:2535-7899 GCA_964579015.1 uncultured Acidobacteriota bacterium
CAGTATTTTTTCCAGGCACTGGAGACTGTCCCCTGTACTGGAGACTGTCCCCTGTGGCTGGTCCCCTGTGGCTGGAGACTGTCCCCTGTGGCTGGAGACTGTCCCCTGTACTGGTGTGGCTGGAGACTGTCCCCTGTGGAGGTTTATCTTTCCGGGCTAAGGATAGTGATCATCCCGGAGCGGTTCATTTTATGGAGGAAGGCGGTCAGCCTGTCGTCCAGGCTTTCCGGATCCTCTTCGGGGAAGCTCTCTTCAATTCTGTTCCTGATGGCCTCTATCCCGGTCCGGCCGTCACAGAGCTTCCATACGATGGATCCTGTACGGTCCAGCCTGATCCGGTAGTCGTCAAACCCCAAGGCCTCCGTGATTTTCATGCCGATCCTGCTGTTTCCCAGAAAGGGCTTGCACACTGTTACCAGGCCGGTGCTGTCTTCCTGCCAGGCAAGGTTCCTGGTAATAACTGAATCTCTTGGGATTGGCTGTTTATTCATGGCATTTCCGCCGGTCCCGTTTGGTGAGAGCTTCGACCCGGACGGATTTCTGTCCGCGGCTTTCCGGAGAGGCGGCCAGCCGCGGACATTGAATCGACGGCAGGGTTTCCTCTACTGTTTTTTCGCCTCCTTGAGGGGAATGTAGACAAGCAGGTAAAGCATTACCGGGAATATCAGGAACGCCAGCAGCGGACTCTCCGAAATGTGGGGAAGATCAGGAAGGTTCACGGTTGAAGCGCCCATCACCCAGAAAGCCAGGAGAACCGCCATGAGTGATTCTCCGGCAATGAACCCGGACGACAGAAGAATTCCGGTCTTGTTGGCCTTATCCCGGGATTCCTCATCCATTCCCCTGTTTTCCATAACCTTGTCCAGGACCAGCTTGACCAGGCCTCCGACGAAAATAGCGGCTGTAGAGTAGAAGGGGAGATACATCCCCACAGCGATCAGCATTGGCGCGGGAGCCTTGATCATAATCAAGGCTATGCCGAAAAAGATCCCGGCGATAACCAGGGGCCAGGCCATGTCTCCTCCGACAATACCCCGGGACATCAGGGCCATCAAACCGGCCTGCGGCGCCGGAAGCTGGGCACTTCCGATTTTGTAGACCTGATCCATGACGATCATTGGATAAATCAGGGCCAGGGCCGCGAAAACCACCCCGATGATCTCGGCTATCTCCATTTTCCAGGGTGTTCCACCGAGGATATGACCGACCTTGAGATCCTGCATCATGTCTCCGGCGATCCCGGCCGTACAGCAGATAACCCCGGCTACTCCCAGGACAGCCATGATTCCGGGATTGCCGGTTACGCCAATGGCAACCATGATCACCGCGGCAATCAGCAGCGTACTCAGGGTGAGTCCGCTGATCGGATTATTGGAGCTTCCCAGGAGTCCGACCAGGTAACCGGCAACAGCGGCGAACAGGAATCCGAGAATGATCATGACAAATGTCAGGATCAGTGCCCCGATAAAATTTCCGGCAAAATACCAGTAAAGAAAGAATACGGGAATGGCAAGGACCGCTATTGCCGCAACGACTTTTTTGAAATCAAGGTCTATTTCCAGGCGGTTGACTTTACCTGTTCCGGTTTTAAGTGTCTGGATATCTGAAACCGCTTTTGATATTCCGCCGATTAATGATTTCCTTAACTTATAGAGGGTATAAAAAGCGGCTACGATCATGGTTCCAACCGCTATGGGACGGACCTGCCTCAGCCAGATTTCCTCGCTTAAAGCTATCCAGGAGGCAGTGTCGGTTGCCCCTCCGGCCAGGTCAGGATTCAGAAAAAGGCTGATCGGCACCAGGAGCAGCCATCCGGTGAGGGCCCCGCTGAAGAGAACCGTTGAAATGTTCGGCCCGACAATAAAGCCGACACCCATTAATAGAGGCGATGCCGCCGGAGATTCCAGCATCAGGCCACCGTAGTAGGTTATTTCCCTTTCCATAATCTCAATTTTAGACGTCCCCATTTTTACGAATGTCCGGGTGTGGTCAGCCACGATCTGGATGCCGTGGGAGTTTTTGACCAGCTCCCACAGTCCAGCGAATCCCATTGCCCCGAAAACATACTTGGCTCCTGTCTGCCCGCCCTGCCCGGCCTTTATCAGCTCGGCCGCCGCAACACTTTCAGGAAAAGGGAGCTCCGCTTCAACCACCAGGGTCCTCCTCAACACAATCACAAAAAGAACCCCCAGCAAGCCTCCCAGCAGCATTATGGCAGTGCTTTCAAGGTAATGAAGCTCGTCCCACACCCCGGATATGACAAAAGCAGGGATAGTGAAAATCGCGCCTGCTACCAGGGCCTCACCTACCGAGGCGGTCGTCCGGGCAATGTTTTCCTCCAGAATTGAACCCTTGAAAAGCCTCAGGGCGGCCATGGCAACTACTGCTGCCGGGAAGGTGGCTGCTACAGTCAGGCCTGCTTTCATACCAACGTAAGCATTTGCCGCGCCCAGCACGATTGCCATTACCACACCCAGGGACAGGGCTTTAAATGTGAATTCCGGCAGCTCGGATTCAATGGGAACAAATGGCTTGTCGTCGATAATCTTTTTCACTACTTCATTTTTTTCGGGGTCTTTCATAGGGCCTCTCTTATAATGAATGTTATGAGTTTAGGAGAATTTAGCACGAATGCCGGGAGGGAACAAGGCGGAAATCGATAAAACGACTGCCGGCTCAAAGGGTTAACTGAGAAAGCGGGTACAGGAATATGACAGACGAAAAAAAACACGGCGACATGCCGCCGGAGGAGTTCAGGCATTTTGGTAATGAGGCAGTCAACTGGCTGGCGGATTATCTGGAAAACATCGATGATTTTCCGGTGCTGCCGCAGGTTGAGCCCGGGGGAATATCGAGTATGCTGCCAAAGGATCCACCCGAGAACGGTGAAGATATGGGAGACATCCTCAAGGATTTCAAGAGGATAATTGTTCCCGGGGTGACCCACTGGAACCATCCCGCGTTCATGTCCTATTTCTCCATAACCGGATCCGGTCCCGGGATACTCGGAGAGCTCCTCTGTGCCGGACTCAATGTTAACGCCATGTTATGGAAGACCTGTCCCTCTTCAACTGAGCTTGAACAGACTGTTATGGAATGGCTGAGGAAATTGATTGGCCTTCCTGATGATTTCTGGGGCATCAGCTATGATACAGCGTCGGTATCCACGATGCATGCCATTGCCGCGGCCAGGGAAATGGTGCCCGGCCTTAATGCCAGGCAGAATGGATTGGGCGGTTCAGGAAAGCGGCTTCGGCTCTACATATCCGACCAGGCCCACTCCTCGGTTGAGAAAGCGGCCATTGTCCTGGGCATCGGTCTTGAAGGTGTTAAGAAAATCAAGTCCGATGCCGAATTCAGAATGGATGTCAGTCTCCTGAAAAATGCTGTTAAGGATGACATCGCGGCAGGGTGGACGACTTTCTGCGTGGTGGCCACAGTAGGCACTACTTCCACCACCAGCGTCGACCCGGTTGAGAGGATTGCCGCTGTTTGCCGGGAACATGGCCTCTGGCTGCACGTGGATGCCGCCTACGGAGGCATGGGCGCGGTGCTCCCTGAACTGAAGTGGGTGATGCATGGATGCGAAAAAGCCGACTCCCTGGTAACAAATCCCCACAAATGGCTTTTTACCCCTCAGGAGTTCAGTGCCTTTTTCTGCCGGCACCAGGAAGTGTTGAAGCAGTCCTTTTCCCTGGTTCCGGAATACCTGAAAACAGAACAGGATGACGCGGTGCTGAACTACATGGATTACGGAATCCAGCTCGGAAGAAGGATGAGAGCTCTCAAGGTCTGGTTTATCATGAGGTATTTCGGGATCAACGGCATCCGTTCCCGGATAAGGCAGGTAGTCGAATGGGCGGGGGAAATCGCTCAGCGGATCGATGCGCACCCTGAATTTGAGCGGCTTGCTCCAGTGCCTTTCAGTACCGTATGTTTCCGGGCGGTCCCTGAAGGAGCTGATGTTTCCGGAGGGCAGGATGAATTCCTGGATCGGTTGAATGAAAAGCTTCTCAAGGCTGTTAATGACACAGGCAAGGTCTATTTGTCCCACACCAGGCTGAACGGGCGTATGGCCATACGGATAGCTTTAGGGAACATACGGGCCGAGAGAAGGCATGTTGAGCAGGCATGGGACATCCTGACAACTGAATGGGAAAAACTGAAGGCGGAACAGGTCCCGTCCGGCTAATCTACCGATTCCTGGAGTTTTAATTCCTCCATTACCAGTCCCCGGATGTTTTCATATGAAAACCTTCCTGCCAGGGGGCGGCCGTTTACAAAAAAGGCGGGTACGGCACTGACTCCCGCCTTGGACCCTTCGACAAGATCTCTTTCAACGGCAGCGGAGAATTTTCCTGAATCAAGGCACGCGTCAAATTCATCCTGTTCGAGTTCCAGTTGGGCGGCCTTCTCTTTGAGGCCCCTGACATCGAGGCTGTCCTGTCCTGAAAAGAGCAGGTTGTGCATCTCCCAGAATTTATCCTGTTCCGCGGCACAGAGGGAAGCTTCTGCTGCTTTTTGTGCCTTATCATGAATCATCCAGAGCGGGTACTGACGGAAGACTATCCTGACCTTGCCTTCGAATTCGAGTTGCAGCCTGTGCAGCTCTTTTCCGGCGCCGGCGCAGTGAGGGCATTCGAAATCAGAGAACTCGATAATCGTGACAGGGGCATTTGCAGGACCAAAAGACGGGTTCCCTTTTGTGGAAATGTCGAACCTGACAGGCGGAATCAGATATTCAACACCCTGTTTTTTGGCCAGTTCATCTGTATACTCTTCACGGGCCTGCTTCTCGCGCTGGGCTGACATATAGGACGTGATCTGGGCCAGAATCTCATCCCTGGTTCCCTGGAGACGGTTTTTATTCAATTCGTAAAGCTTTTCGAGTTCGTCATCCGTTAAGGGAGCGATCCTTGATTTGATCTCGGTTTCAGCAAGTTCTTCAACGGAAATGCCCCTTGTTTCAGCCTCGAGGCGGAGAAGCTTTTCGGAGGCAAGGTTTTTCATGGTTTCGGACAGGATCTCGTGTTGTCTCATCCTGATTCGAGCGGGAGCCCGCAAGGCTTCCAGCTCCACTTCCCTGAGCCTGCTTGCGGCAGCCTCCTCAATTTCCGAACGCTCCAGCCTGAAGCCCTCGGCTCTTACCCAGACCCCGGGTTCATCGTTGCCTGGCAGGAGAGTGGGGTTGCTGAATATAAATATGGTCATTGACTGAATGAAAGCAATAATCAGAAAACGCATTCCTAAATGATACATCAATTGCTTTTCCAGAACCCTATAAATATATCCCGGCCCGAGCACCGTGAAATGAGGGCCCCGTGCTGGAGGCACAGGTTGCCATCCTGTTGGGGACAGTGTTCT
>CAZOGT010000106.1:7999-9529 GCA_964579015.1 uncultured Acidobacteriota bacterium
AAGGTACAGGGGACAGTGTTCCGGATGGCAGAGCTACGGACCGCACCTGCAGGGGACAGTGTTCTGGAGGCTGCAGGCATAAGGAAGGCGTGCGAACTCATCTTCGGATAATTTGCCGCCCGGAATTGGGCAGGCTCGACATGTTTGACTTTCGGGTTTCTGACTATCAGTGATATAGTTTCGTGTTTGCGGAAAGGGATTGGGAATCTGTCCTGGGAGTGGGGGGAGTTGGTGTTCCCCGGAAGGATTAGCTGGAACATGAAAAGACAGAGAGGCGGTCTGAAATCAGGGTTTTGAGTCCTTCAAGTAGAGGCAAGCGTAGACTGTTGTTCACCTTGAACTGCTTTGGCAGAAGCTACAGGCTTTTTCTGTCAAGATGCATTGCTGAGCTACTGGTGATTCTTATAGGGAGGATGGAAGAATTGCTTTTCGCACTGGGTCTGGCGAAAAGGGAAGGGATTTTCGTGCCGGATTTCTTTATTGTGGGCGCTCAGAAATCAGGAACGACTTCCTTGTTTTCATGGCTTGATCAACTCCCTGATTTTAAATTGGCGAAAAGGAAGGTCTCCAATAAATCGGAACTCAGCAAGGAGTCCCAGTTTTTCAGTAATCCGGTGATCAGGCTCAAAGGTCTTCGCTGGTACTCTTCCCTGTTCCTGCCGGGTGTTATCAAGGGAGACAAAACTCCTGAATACCTGTTTCGGAAAGTGTCCCTGCAGGAGATCTCCAGACACTGCCCCGGTGCCCGGATAATTGTTATGCTGCGCAACCCGGTGGACCGGGCTTTTTCCGCCTACGGGCATTACAAAAGAATGCTCCCCCTATCCCGCAACTGGGACTGGCTTTTGCCCCGGGCCGGGTTTTCCGAGAATATCCTGGCTGAATTGAGTACTGGCTTCCGCCTTGGTTTTCTGGCAAGAGGCAGATATGCCGAACAGCTTGAGAATGTTTATGCTCTGTTTCCCGAAAAACGGGTAAAAGTCATAATTTTTGAGGATTTTATTGCCGATCCTTCGAGGTCATTTGCGGATATCGTCAGTTTTCTGGGAGGATCTTCCATTGAATCGGACCTAAGGTACACTCCGGTAAATGTAGGGAAATACCGTTCCCAGATGGATGCTGAAACACGCAGGGTTCTCGCTGATTATTACAGGCCTTATAATGAGCGTCTTTTTGAGATGATAGGATTCAGGGTCAATGAATGGGACTGAGTCATTCTTGCCGCAACCAGCACGTCCATTTAGTGAGCATTCAATTTCAAAAAGCGGGTAAATCAGCTCTTGTTGCCCTGCTACAGTGGTCAGCACGAATTACCCCTTCAGGGCGGGACGGGCTGCCTTTGCGTTTTAACTGGATAGGCTTTGGAGGAGTTTTAACGTAAACTTGGGTCTAATGATTCACCTATGGGGGACCGGGGACTCCGGGGTTTTTCCAAAAGCCCGGTTCAGGTCCTTGAAGCTGACAATTCGGAGACTGGTCTGTGATGCGATTCTTTTCGCAATCGGCCGTTTTGAGGATTGTATCTACATC
>CAZOGT010000107.1:0-9521 GCA_964579015.1 uncultured Acidobacteriota bacterium
GAATATCGTCCCAGTCGTTTACAACCTTGGGGGGAAGTACGACCTGTTCGTGAGGATAGGGTTCAAAATACTTTTTCGGAGCTACGAACGGCACATGAGGTCGGACAAATCCAACCGCGATAAAAAAGGGCTCATCCTTGTGGTCCCTGATCAGTTCCGAAGCCTTCTCAGCCGTGCGCCCATCCGAATGGGCCAGGTCATCCCCGTCGGCCTTGACGATCGTCATCACGTTTCCGCCCTGCCTCGGCTTCAGGCCGTATGGGTTGTTCTGGACCAGTTCGGCTTCACCCTCGGCCTTCCATTCCGGCCCGGGGCTGTTGAACCTTTCGGTCCAGGAAGACTCGTCGTCAGCGCCGTTGGATCCCTCCTCAATATGGATTGGGACGCCCATATGGTATATCTTGCTGACCCTGGCCGAGTAGTAACCATTCTCCTTGAAAAGCTGGGCCCAGGAGAGGCGGTCAGGCCCCACATTTTCACGCCCGCTGATATAGCCATAGGTCTTAGTCGCACTGGGGTAGTAGCCAAACATCATCGAGGCCCGGGAAGGGCCGCAAAACGGGCTTTGACAGTAGGCCCTGGTGTAGACAATGCCTTCTGACGCCAGGCGGTCAAGGTTGGGCGTCCTGCAGGCCTGATTCTCATATGGACTGACAGCGGTCGTTGTCAGGTCATCCGAGATGATAAACAGGACATTGAGATTCCTTGTCTCCTGGCCATGGGCTGAGGAGACAAGGAAGATCAGCAGGCACATCAGATATTTCTTCATTGGCTTTCCTTATCATCAGCATCGGGATGGCATTCCATACATCCTCACCAGGTATGCTAACAGGAAATTCCTCCGATTTTCAGAGAAAAAATTAATGCAGCTCTTGAGGTCGCCAAGCTTTTTATATTACTCACGGTTCTATTGTTTTCTGGAGAAAAATCTGTATCCTGATATTCCAACGGGAAAAAAACATCCTTAACTTTCTGGAGGTATTCTTAATGATCCGCGAAAACGCCCATCAAGCAGCCAATAAGGAAAATTTTTCATCCCCCCAGGCGATGATTCTCCTGCTGATGAGATTCATCATCGGGTGGCACTTTCTTTATGAGGGAATCATCAAGCTGGTTGATTCGAACTGGTCTTCGGTAGGCTATTTGGCCCAGTCCAAGTGGCTCTTCTCCTCCTTCTTCAACTGGATATCGGAAACACCTTCAGTGCTGGCTGCCGTGGACATCCTGAATATCTGGGGCCTGATCTTCATAGGAGCCGGTTTGATTCTCGGCATATTCACCCGCTGGGCTGCAATTGCGGGAATGCTGCTCCTGGCCCTTTACTACACGGCTAATCCTCCGTTCATGGCTACCAGCGGTATGGCCATGGAAGGAAACTACCTTTTCATAGACAAGAACCTGGTGGAATTCATTGCCCTTGGGGTGCTGGCTGCCCTCCCGGTCCATGGCCTGCCCGGTCTTGACCGGATTATTTACCTGCTCAGGACGGAAAAAAATGCTGACCCGGGCGCCGCTAAAGAAGAGGATGCCCCCCGCTCGCTGCCGCGACGGGAACTGATCAGGAGCCTCTCCGGGGTACCGGTTCTCGCCGGCTTTTCAGCAGCTGCCGCATTGAAGCTCAATCCCCACAGCTGGGAAGAAAAGAATCTTGCCGAAGCCGGGGTGGATTCAGTCACAAGCGCAACCCTTAAGACTTTCCATTACGCGGACCTGAAAGACCTTAAGGGAAATCTGCCTTACGGAAAAATAGGGGATATGGAACTCAGCCGCATGTTCATGGGCGGAAACCTGATCGGGGGCTGGGCCCATGCCAGGGACCTGATCTATGTTTCGAAGCTGATCAAGACTTACCACACTGATGAAAAGGTTTTCGAGACCCTGCGGCTCGGTGAAAGGTGCGGACTGAACACCATCCTGACTACCACCTCCCTTTCCAGGGTTATCAACAGGTACTGGAAGGAGCAGGGCGGAAACATCCAGTTTATTTCAGACTGCGCCGGGGCACCAGACCTGATAACCGGGATCAAGCTGTCAATCGACGGAGGCGCCCACGCCTGCTACGTGCAGGGAGGAATAGGAGACCGCCTGGTGGAGGAAAACAAGATCGATGAGATCGGCAAGGCCCTGGATTTCATCAGGCAGAACGGACTGCCGGCCGGAATAGGCGGGCACAAGATTGAAACCATTCAGGCCTGCGTAGAGGCCGGTCTCAAGCCGGATTACTGGGTAAAAACCCTCCACCGCAACAATTACTGGTCTGCCCGGACCGACGAGGAATACAATGACAACTGCTGGTGCCTGAAACCGGAAGAGACAATCGCGTTCATGAATGAGCGGGAAGAGCCGTGGATTGCGTTCAAGGTCCTGGCGGCCGGGGCCATCGATCCTGAGGAAGGCATGCGATATGCCTTTGAAAGCGGCGCCGACTTCGTCTGCCTCGGAATGTACGATTTTCAGGTGGTTGAGGACACCAACCTGGCCTGGGATATCTTTGATAAAGGCTTTGAACGGAACCGCCCCTGGAGGGCCTAGGCAAACTTCAATGGCAGGCTTTCAGCCTTCACTGTTGATGCCGCCTGCCGGCGGCGTTTATTGGGGATGCAGATCAGGAGATCTGCGCGCCCGGCCCCCTTCTCGGGGTCGGTATCGGGGTCGGGAAAACGATCGAAGCAGTGATTTTTGACCTCTTTTTCCCGATTTCAGATGTGGTTCTTTGCCAGGTTCCTCTCCTGCATGATCCAGCGCGGCCGATGGCCCGACTCGCCTGTCGCGTCTCACTTCGTACTTCACAGGATAATCCCCTGCTTCTGCATTGCCTTCCGGCCGCAGGCCCGGGGGCGCTCCCAATTCAGGCCGGGCGTCTATTCGCCTGTCCTTTATTGATAAGCGTCCTTATTTCCCCGGCCAGGTAGAAGGAGCCGGCAACCACTACCGTGTTGCCGCATTCCAGAGCCTTTTCCAGGGCTTCCCCGGCATTAGCCGTACAGATACCATCCGGCATGGATGCCTTCATCTCCCCGGTATTCAAGGCCCTGCTGGAATTGATCGGTACAAGGAAAATCTTTTCAAACAAAGGCTCCAGGATCTCCGCCGTTGCCCTGATATTCTTGTCCCTCATCATTCCAAAAACAAGGGTAAGGGGGCCCTCGGAATGTGATTCCAGATATGCCCTCAGCTGCAAGGCCGCATCCGGGTTATGCCCCCCGTCAAGAATGACATCAGGGGTGCCCCTGATGACCTCCAGGACCCCGGGCCTGCGCATAGCCGATATGCCAAGCCTGGAGGACTGAGGGGTAACCGGCCATCCCATTCCGGCAAGAATGCCCAGGCAGTGCAGCGCAACCACCGCGTTTCCCACCTGGTGGATCCCTGGAACGCCCAGCTGGTATGCCTCCCCCCTGTACCGGAAACTGTAGCAGCCCCCCCTGTTGCCCGCCACCCGATAGTCCCCGGCACCTGTAAATACCAGGGTGGTCCCCTTCTCTTCAGCTTTCATCCTGAGGGCCGCCTTCACTTCATCCGGCTGTTCAGCGGAAACAGCAGGGACTCCTTTGCGAAGTATCCCTGCTTTCTCTGCAGCGATAAGCGGCAGGGTCTCCCCCAGGTATTGCTGATGATCAAGGCTGATACTGGTGATAATCGAAAGGACCGGATCAACGGTGTTGGTGCTGTCAAGCCTTCCTCCCATTCCAACTTCCAGTACCGCCGCATCTACTTCACTCCGGGCAAAAGACAATAGGGCGGTACAGGTTACCAGCTCGAAAAAAGTGGGATGTGAAGGAAGCCCAAGAGCACGTGAAGCTTCGAGGACAGCAGTGAAGCTCTCTGCAAACTCGCTGCTGCTGATGCAGCTATTTCCAATTCTGATGCGCTCCTCAATTTTTTCCAGGTGTGGAGAAGTGAACAGCCCTGAACGCATTCCCGACTCAACCAGGGACTGGTGAATAAAGGAAGCCACGGAACCCTTGCCATTGGTTCCGGCAACAATCACTGACGGGTAATCATCCTGGGGGTTTCCAAGCCCGGCCAGGATTGACCTGGTGGTTTCAAGCCCGAACTTCATGGTCTGGACTTCGTTCCCCAGTGCGTAGAGATAGGCTAGTGCTTCCGGATAGTTCACTCCAATTCACCTGCTCCTGACATTCCCCAGGCGTAAACGGCCCAATCCCTGAAAGGCGGATGAACACTGTAATCCGCGGGAACAGGCTATCCCGGGACAGGCCGGTGCAAAGAATTCCGCCACTTTTGGGTCCCCTCTCCCGGCCTCAGTCTTTTGACATGAACCTGAGCCAGTCGTAAAGAAATTCCCTTTGCCGGGCGCGGGGGACAACCGCATCGAGCATCCCGTGTTCCAGGAGGAATTCACTTCGCTGAAAGTCTTCCGGGAGCTTCTGCCGGATGGTCTGCTCAATTACCCTGGGTCCGGCAAATCCTATCAGCGCCTTGGGTTCCGCTATGTTCAAGTCTCCCAGCATGGCAAAGCTGGCAGTAACTCCCCCGGTGGTAGGGTCTGCCATCAGGGAGATGTAGGGAATGCCGGCAGCGCTCAGCCTGGCCAGAGCGGCACTGATCTTGGCCATCTGCATCAGAGACAGAAAGCTTTCCATCATCCGGGCTCCGCCGCTTGATGAAACAATCAGCAGAGGGGTTCGGGTTTCCAGTGATTTTTCAACAGCCCGGGTTATTTTCTCCCCCACGACTGAACCCATGCTGCCCCCGATAAAACCGTACTCCATGGCGGCGCAAATCAGGTCCAGCCCCATCATGGTGCCTGAGGCGGTGATTACGCCTTCCGAGGCTCCAGTGGCCTTCATGGCAGCTTCGAGGCGGTCCTTGTAAGCTTTTCTATCATTAAACTCCAGGGGATCTGAAGATTTGAGAGAAGCATTGAATTCCTCAAACACCCCTTCATCAAAAATGTAGCTCAGCCTTTGCCTGGCAGTGATCCTGAAATGATGCCCGCATTTATCGCAGACCCATAGGCGGTCCTTAAGATCCTTCTTCCAGATTACGGTCCCGCAGTCTCCGCACTTGATAAACAGCCCTTCGGTCTTGACCTTGCGGTCCTTGTCAGCAGGGACCTGCAGGGGCTTATTCTTTTTCTTAAACCATGCCATGCCGCCATGATAGAGAAAAATGGCTCAATTGGCAATTCTGCTGATCTCCTGAAAATCGGAAGCCTCCCTTATTTTTAGGTATACTTGAACCGCGAGCCGGGCTGATAATTCTGGTATCGTTTTTAAAACGTTAGAGGGATAGCCCTACATGGAACGAAAAAAAATCACCGTTTTCCTGAAAATATCTATCCTTCTGCTCCTGGTCATCCAGGTTCCTTTTGTTTATGAACTTCTTCAATCCTACTGGCTGGAATCCTATCTCCAATCTTTACCGGCCAGGGCAGAGGCAGCCACTCCTTTCAGGGATGTGAAGGGATTCATCCATGTTCACAGCGCGGCCGGAGGGCACAGCCTGGGAACTTATCCTGAAATAATCGAAGCCGGGAAAAAGGCCGGCGCTGAATGGATCCTGATGACTGAACACCCCAGGGAGCCTGATCTCTACAACAGGATTACCGACCCTGGTCTCCTGATGATCTACGGATGGGAGGAAGCACGGGATGAAGGGGGCCGGCTGCTGAGGGATGACAATTCTGAATTCCTGGTCTTTTCGGAATTCGGGGATGAAAAGGTACCGGAAGATGCTCTGGGAATTGAAATATTCAACCTGGCTGAAAGCGCGGCAGACCACAATACTCCCTACAGTTGGGTCAACTGGGTGTATCACAGCCCAACCATGCCCGAAATGTTTTTTTTCCAGGTCTGGGATATAAACAGGCGGCGGCTGGACAGGTGGGACAATGTACTGGAGATGAGGCATATTACGGCTACTGCTGGAAATGACGCCCATCAGAATCTTGGGCTGATCCTGGAGAAAGCCACCGGGGATGAGATTTTGAGGGTGCAAGTCGATCCTTATGAATTATCCATGAAAACGGTCTCCAACCACCTGTTACTCCCTGAAACCCGGGAAATTTCAGAAGAAAACGTCTTAAAGGCACTTAAGCAGGGTTCTTCCTACATCTGCTTTGACCTGCTTGGCAACCCGGAGGGTTTCTCCTTTCATGCTGAAAACCGGCAGGGGGTTTTCCCCCCGGGTTCAGTTGTTTCCCCCGGATCAAAGCTGCGGCTGATATCACCTTTTCCCGTACACTTTAGAATCATCTGGTCGGGAAAAACATTCAAAGAACTTGAAGGAACGGATTTCACGGTCCCTGCTTCCCTTGAGGGCCCCTACCGGGTCGAGGTCTATCTGATTGACCCGCCAAAAATGCTGAAGGACAAGCCCTGGATAATAACCAACCCCATTTATGTAGGAGGCTCTTCCTGACAGGGGCGCCCGTTAAGGATACAATAGGTCCTGTATGAAACAGCAGAGTTTTCTATTCGGGGATGAAAAGCCGGAGGAGCCGGAAACAGCTGGGGCCGTCCCATCCCAGGGAGCTCCTGCTGATCCCGGCCCTCGTCCTGAACCGGAAGAAGAGGGCGGGGAACCCCGGGAAAAAGAGCCCGAGGTCTTCTCGGTCAGCGGAATTGTCAACCGCATCAAAGGCTCCCTGGAGAGAGAATACTCCGAGGTCTGGATCCAGGGGGAAATTTCCAATCTCCGGGCCGCGCCCTCCGGGCATGCCTACCTGACGCTCAAGGATTCCAAGTCGCAGATTTCCGCTGTCTGCTTCAGGATGGTGTTCGGTCGCCTTAAATTCAGTCCTTCTGACGGCCTGGAGGTGGTGGCAAGGGGCAAGATCTCGGTTTATTCCGCCCGCGGACAGATGCAGTTCATCATTGGAACCATGGAACCGGTCGGGCACGGCGCGCTGCAGCTGGCCTTTGAACAGCTGAAGGAAAAACTGGCCGGGGAAGGATTGTTTGACCCCTCCCGGAAAAAACCTCTTCCCCGGCTCCCTTCCCGTATCGGGGTGGTTACATCCCCGACCGGAGCAGCAATCCAGGATATCCTCCGGGTGCTGAAGCGCCGCAACGACCGGGTGGATATCCTGATATACCCGGCCAGGGTGCAGGGAGCATCAGCCGCCGGAGAGATCTCCAGGGGAATCGAGGAGCTGAATCGAAGGGGAGGGCTGGATGTAATTATCATCGGCCGCGGGGGAGGATCCCTGGAAGACCTCTGGCCCTTTAACGAAGAAATTGTCGCCAGGGCGGTCTACGCCTCGAAGATACCAGTTATCTCAGCAGTTGGCCACGAAATCGATTTCACCATCTCTGATTTCGCGGCAGACCTGCGCGCCCCTACTCCATCAGCGGCTGCTGAAATGGTGGCAGGGGCAAGGAATGAGCTCGTTGACACGCTTCAACACCTGACATCAAGGATTATCCGTGCCGTCAGGTACAGAATCCAATGCAAAAAGGATGACTATCGCCGGCTGATCAGCAGCCGCGGCTTCCTTGATGCTGAAAGCCGCCTCAGCCTGATGGCCCAGAGGCTTGATGAACTGGCCATGCGGCTCAACTCAACAGCGCTGCAGATGATCCCCCCGGTGAGGTCCGACCTGAAACAGCTGGAGAAAGCCCTTCCTGTATCGCTTGCACACTACACTGCCAGGATTACTTCCGATTGGAGAAACCTGGACGGTAAACTCAAAGCCTTTTCCCCGCTGAACGTACTGGAAAGGGGTTATGCCATAGTCAATACCGTGGGCACCAGCGAAGTGGTAAGAGACCCCTCCCAGGTGAAGAAAGGGGACCGTATTTCAATAACCGTAGCTAAAGGCAGCTTCCCTGCCAGGAGAGAATAGAACCATGGAATTCAAGGATTTTGAAAAATCCCTCAAAAGACTGGAAGAAATTGTCGCCAAGCTGGAGGAAGGGGAACTGACCCTTGAGGAGTCGCTAAAGCTTTTTGAGGAAGGAACCCGGCTTTCCAAGTCGTGCGGAAACCAGCTGAACCAGGCCCAGCGCAAGGTTGAAATGCTGATCAAAGATGAAAATGAAGAACTCATGGAAGCCCCTTTCAGTGTCGATGAAGAAGATGTCGATTAGGAGGGCCTTATAGGTCCAGGCAAAAGGGCCCTGCGCCACTGTCCATTGCCTTTCTTCCTGCGTGGCTGCCAACCGCATTACTGCTGATGCAAAACCGTCTACACTAATATTGGGACTGCAAAAAGAGATCATGGAAAAACTTGATATCCAGGCCTACCTGGAAGAGAAAGGACAGGTGTTGGAAGGGCTGATAAAGTCATTCCTGCCTCCCGAAGATGCTCATCCCGGCATCATTCATGAGGCGATGCACTACAGTCTTTTCTCCAGGAGCAAAAAAATCAGGCCTGTCCTGGCCCTGGCCGTTGGAGAGGCCCTGGAATGCGACATTGAAAGTATCATCCCCTATGCCTGTGCCCTGGAATTGATTCATACCCACTCACTGATTCATGATGACCTCCCGTCCATGGATAATGACGATTTCCGGAGGGGCAAACCTTCTTCCCACAAGATTTATGGCGAAGGCCTGGCCATCCTTGCCGGAAACGGGCTTCTGGTTCTTGCGTTTGATATCCTTTCCAGGCCGTTCTCTGATCCCGCCAGGCAGCTGGAGGCTCTTAACTGCCTCTGCCGGGCCATCGGCACCGAATACGGGCTGCTCGGAGGCCAGGTAATGGATCTCACTTTACAGGGGAAAAGCTTCAGCGAAGAGGACCTGGACTACATTCATGCATCCAAGACCGGGGCCCTGATTGAAGCCTCGGTAGTGGGTCCAGCTATCCTTGCCGGAGCCGGAAAAGAAGAGAGGTCACACCTCAGCAGCTTTGGCAGGCGGGTGGGACTGGCCTTTCAGATCGTGGATGACCTGCTTGATGAAACCGGATCAGCGGAAAACCTGGGGAAGAGGGCCGGGAAAGACAGGGAACTGGAAAAAGCCACCTATCCGGCATTGTTCGGGATTGAATACAGCAGGGACAAGGCCCGAAACCTGGTGGAAGAAGCTGTGGCTGAACTGGAGTGGCTCGGGGAGAAAGGGCAGGCCCTTACTGAACTTGCAAGGTTTATTTCCATCAGGAGATTCTGAAAGCCGCAACAGCCCGGGCTTACAACTCAACAGAGGCTGACATTCAGCTATTGACCAAAAATGAAAAAAATCAGGCTGGACCAGCTTATGGTCCACAGAGGATTCGCTGAAAATCTCAAGGAGGCCAGGGCCCTGATCATGTCCGGGATTGTCTACCTTGAAAACAGGAGAATCGACAAAGCCGGAGAGGATGTTCCCGCTTCCGCAGTCCTGGATATTCGCAATTCCGCCCGCAGGTACGTATCACGCGGAGGCCTTAAACTTGAAGGCGCCCTTGAGGATTTCAAGATAAATCCCCAAGGCAGGATCTGCGCCGACCTCGGATCTTCAACCGGTGGATTTACAGACTGTCTCCTGAAACATGGCGCCGGGAGGGTTTATGCCTTTGACGTGGGAAAAGGCCTGCTGGACTGGCAGCTTCAGGGTGATTCCAGGATAATCCT
>CAZOGT010000108.1:0-9505 GCA_964579015.1 uncultured Acidobacteriota bacterium
CGACTGGATACCCGGAAATAACCCCAGGGACAGGAAACTGCTGGGGCCGGAGGACAGGCATGAGCTGCCCCTCGGAGAAAAAACCATTGCCGAGGCGCTCGGGGAACAGGGGTATAAAACCTTTTTTGCCGGCAAGTGGCATCTTGGTTCAGAAGGCTTCTTCCCCGAGGACCAGGGATTCGACACAAATATTGGCGGACACCATTTGGGACAGCCTCCCGGGGGCTACTATTCTCCCTACAATAACCCCAAGCTGGATGATGGCCCCGAAGGTGAATACCTGCCCGACCGTCTCACTGACGAGACAATCAGGTTCATCGAGGGTTCAGCTGGAAGCCCGTTCCTGGCTTTTCTCTCTTTCTATACCGTCCATACTCCCATTCAGGCCAGCCTCCGGCATATCGAAAAATATGAAGATAAGGCGGCTGGTGTGGTGCCCGACGGGCCTGAATATCTTCCGGAACATGACGGGGCTACCAAGCAGTTCCAGGACAACCCGGATTTTGCCAGCATGGTTGAAGCCATGGATGAAAATGTGGGAAGACTTCTGGACGCGCTTGAGGCCCGGGGTCTTGATGAAGAGACGGTTGTTATCTTCACCTCTGATAATGGCGGGCTGTCAACCCTCTTCCCAGGCAGAACGGCCCCGACCTCCAACCGGCCCCTGCGGGCCGGGAAAGGATGGTGCTACGAGGGAGGTATCCGGGTTCCCCTCATAGTCAGGATTCCGGGGATCAGGAGAGGGGGCATCGTAACTGATATCCCGGTTACCAGCATGGATTTTTATCCCACCATCCTGGAACTTGCCGGACTTTCCTTATTGCCCGAACAGCACCTGGACGGAGCAAGCCTGGCCCCTTTGCTCAGGGACGGAAGCGCGCCTGACAGGGAGGCTCTGTTCTGGCACTACCCTCACTACCACGGAAGCGCCTGGACACCCGGGGCCGCGGTCCGGTCCGGGGACTGGAAGCTGATTGAATTCTATGACAAGGAAAAAATCGAGCTCTATAACCTGAAGAAGGATATTGGGGAAACTGCCGACCTTTCCGCCGGGAATCCGGAAAAAGCCAGGGAACTCCTCACCTTGCTTCACCAGTGGCAGGAGAAAACGGGAGCCCTGATGCCGCAGCCTAATCCCGCATTTCAGCCGGAGAAACCGACGGAGTGAGGGCTGTGCCGGCACTCGGATTTCAGGGAGTAAATGTTGATTAGCTGCCAGGCCCGCAGGTCAAAATTTTATGAGATAATGCCGTGAATATGGCCCGCAGTGCTTTCACGGCCGGCTCCCGGATAAACCGACGGCAGGAGAAGTATTGTCCGCTGAAATAATTCCAGTGAACTGAAAGGGTGTTTGTCTGTTATGGCTGAGCAACTGATTAGAGCTGTTGACCGCCGCGGTACCGAGAGCCTGAAGTGGGGAGTCTATCCTCCCGGTGTACTGCCGATGTGGGTGGCGGACATGGATATTGAGGTTCCTGAGCCGATCATAGAGGCTTTGGAAAAACGGATCAGCCACAAGGTGTTTGGTTACGGGATGGACCTTGAGGAACTGGTGGCGGCGGTAGTCAGCCGGATGAAGGAACTTCATAATTGGGAGGTGGATCCTGAATCGGTCCTTCTGCTGCCGGGCCTTGTCTGCGGGCTGAATATTGCCTGCAGGGTCATCGGAAAAGACGGGGATGGAGTACTTGTGAACACTCCGGTTTACCCCCCTTTTCTTTCCGCTCCCGCCAACCAGCGCAAGGTCCTGCAGTCGGCCCCCCAGTCCTGCGGGATGAAAGACGGCTTTCTTCATTATGATATGAACCTGAAGGGGCTGGAAGATGCTGTTGAGGAGAACACCAGGTTGTTTATCCTGTGTAATCCCCACAATCCTACGGGAAGGGCTTTCAGCAGGCGGGAACTCCTTGACCTGGCTGAAATGTGCCTCCGCAGAAACCTGGTTATCTGCTCCGATGAGATCCACTGCGATCTCCTGCTGGGAGACAGCACCCACCTGTCAATAGCCTCGCTTGACCCTGAAATTGCAGACCGGACCATGACCTTCATAGCTCCGAGTAAAACCTTTAACATCCCGGGGCTTGGATGCAGCATGGCCATTATTCCCAACCGGGAAATGCGGCTTCGGGTGAAGGCCCTTTTCGACGGTATCGTCTCCCACCCCAATGTTCTTGGCATGTATGCTGCACTGGCAGCTTATTCATCCTGCCGGGAATGGCTTGAGGAGTTAAGGGTATACCTGACGGGGAACCGCGATTTCATTATCCAGTACCTCAGTGAAAATATTCCGGATATCAGGACTACATGTCCGGAAGCTACCTTCCTGGCCTGGTTTGACTGCCGTAACTGCGGAATTGAAGGCAATCCCTACCGGTTTTTTCTTGATAAGGCCGGGGTAGCCCTGAACAACGGCGGGATGTTCGGTGAAGGCGGGGAGGGTTTTGTCAGGCTCAATTTCGGATGCTCCCGCCAGACCCTGGAAGAGGCGCTGGCCCGGATGCGTAATGCCCTGGGATGAACCCGGCCGCACCCGGGAACGCAGGCCTCCTGATCTGCATGTTACATGCCTGGGAGCGTGTTTACTTTGCCTGGGAATGGTGTAGTATCGGACATTATGAAGAGGAAGAATAATCTAAAGGCAAGTCTGGCCGTGGCCGTGTTTATCCTGAATGTTTTTTTTGTGTCGACGGCGGCACAGGAAGCAAAGGAAGACAATATTTTTATGACCGGCCATTCGCATATTGACCCGGTTTGGAGATGGGATAAGCAGGAGGGTTTCCAGGAAGTCTTTGCCTCCTTCCGGTCAGTGCTCGACCGGATGAAGGAACATTCAGGGGTAACCTATGTGTCATCTTCAGCCCAGTTTTATGAATGGGTTGAGAAAAATGATGCCCGGATGTTCGGCGAGATTCGTGGCAGAATCAGGGAAGGGCGCTGGAATCTGGCTGGGGGATGGTGGATTGAACCTGACCTCAACTGCCCGTCCGGGGAGTCGCTGGTCAGGCAGGGCCTCTATGGCCAAAGGTACTTTATGGAGAAGTTCGGCCGCAGGGCCCTGGTGGGGTTCAATCCTGATTCCTTCGGGCACCCTTATACCGTGCCTCAGATCCTGGCCGGCCAGGGATTGTCCTCATATTTCTTCATGAGGCCCGGTCAGCATGAAAAAGAGGATATAAGGGAGCCGATTTTCAACTGGAAAGGGCTCGACGGGACTGAAATCCTCACGTTTCAGATTCTCAACCGCTACAATGCCGATGCCGGAAACATCGAACAGCAGTTTGATGTGTACGAGGAACGTTTCAACAGGGACCAGCCTGGAATCAGGGACTGGATGATTTTTTTCGGGGTTGGCAACCACGGGGGAGGACCGACCCGGGAGGCCATGAAGGAAATCTCTGAGCTGCAGTCAAAGTATCCCGGCCTGGCCTACCTGTCACTAGAAAATTATGTTGAGAGGATAAGGGAAGGCGGACACCGGTTCCCGGTCATTGATGACGAACTGCAGCACCATGCCAGAGGCTGCTATTCAGCCTGCGCTGATGTCAAAATGTGGAATTTCAAGGCTGAGAATGCCCTGCTCGATGCTGAAAAAACAGCTTCAGCCGCATCCCTGCTCACGGATTCCTATACCTATCCGGAGGAGCCCCTGCGAGAGGGCTGGAAGAAGGTGCTCTTTAACCAGTTCCACGACATCATGGCCGGTTCTTCGCTGGAGCAGGGCTATGTGGATGCGGGCCATGAATATGGATACACCATGAGTGTCTCCTATGACGTCAGGATGGAAAGCCTGCACCATCTGGCCGCCGGGATTAAGACAACCGATGACGCATTTCCGGTCAGCCTTCCTTTCCTGGTGTTCAATCAGCATTCCTGGCCGGTGAAGGCCATGGTGGAGTTTGAGGCCCAGAAGCTGAGCAGGGACAACCGTCCTCTTCTCCTTGATGATTCCGGCAAAGAGGTGCCTTTCCAGGCCGTGCGCACCGGGGCGGCCAAGGTTGAGAACAGCCGGGTCAACGCGGTATTCGAAGCTGACCTGCCTGCTTTCGGCTACCGCCTTTACAGGTTTTCATCCGATACCGGGTCGGCTTCTCCCGCTTATCGGGGAGCGCATGCTTCTGAATGGGCCCTGGAAAATGATTTTGTCAGGGTGGAATTTGATCCTGCCACTGGTGCGATCATCTCCTACCGTGACAAGAAAGACGGGAGAGAGCTTGCCGGGGGCGGAATGGCATCCGGGCTGGTCCTGGAAGACTGGGATGACACCTGGGGCCACAGGATTGTGGCCTACGACCGGGAACTGGGCGCTTTTTCCAGGCCTGGATTCCGGATCATGGAAGACGGGCCGGAAAGGGCCATGATCGAGGTTGTCACCCATTTCGGAGATTCCTTCCTGCGCCAGCTCTTCAGCCTTGAGCGGAACTCTCCGGCAGTGACCTCCCTGGTAACGGTCAACTGGAATGAGAAATACAAGGTACTCAAGCTCAGTTTCCCAACCGTGCTCAGGGAGGGGACCCTGACAGCTTCCATCCCCTATGGGGCAATTGAACGCGACATGAATGGTGAAGAGGAGCCCGGCAGGACCTGGATCGATGTGAGCGGAACTGATGAGAAAGGTGATTTCGGCCTGGCCTTGTTCACTGAGGGAAAATGCGGCTATTCAGCAAAGGATGGTGAGTTAAGGGTAACGGTCTTCCACAGTACGGCCTGGTCCCATCACAACCCGGCGGTGGTTACAGAGGCTGACGGGTACCGTTTCATGGAACAGGGGATCCATGAGTTCAGGTACAGGGTATTTCCCCATGGCGGTGACTGGAGGAATGCCAATCTGCCGAGGCGCAGCCTGGAATTTGCATCCCCGCCCCTGGCCCTGGTGACCGATATGCACGAGGGTTCACTCCCTGCCGCCCGGAGCCTTGCTTCCTCAGATATTGAAAACCTGAACATGACCGTTATCAAGCTTTCAGAGGATGGTGAGGGATGGGTCGTCAGGTGCGTTGAGAGCATGGGCCGGAACGCTGAGGGAACGCTCGATCTTCCTCTGCTGGGGAGCTCAATTGAGATCGACATGTCGCCCTGGGAGATAGCCACCTTTTATCTGCCTGGAGATAAGGGTAAACGGGGGGCTGTCAGGGTCAACCTCCTGGAACTGGAATAAACCTTTTTTCAACGAGTAAATCGGTGAAACATGCTTTCCCGCCGTTCAGGGCTGGGGATCTTGTTTGCCGGGCTGTTTCTGTTAGACTCTTCTGATCATGAAAAATATTGAGAAATCCCCGGACGCAGGTACGAGGACCAGGGTGGAACTGGGTGACTACGGCTACGATATCTTGATTAACTCCGGGAGCCTTGATCGTTTTGGCAGGGCCTTAAGGGAAGTGTGGCCCGGAAACAGGCTGTTTGTAGTAGCCAACGACACTGTCAGTAATCTGTACGCTGACACGCTGGTCTCTTCAGCCCTGTCAGCCGGTATTGATACCTCCCTGGTTATCATTCCGGACGGGGAATCGTTCAAGACCCTGGATACCGTCAACCTGATCTATACGGAGCTCCTTAAAGCCGGGGCGGACCGGAGCGTGGGCGTGGCGGCCCTGGGTGGGGGAGTGACAGGGGATATCGCGGGATTTGCCGCGGCAACCTTTTTGAGGGGAGTGCCCTTTTTTCAGGTCCCTACCACCCTGCTGGCCCAGGTGGACAGCTCCGTCGGGGGAAAGACCGGGGTCAACCATAAAATGGGGAAAAACCTGATCGGCGCATTTTGCCAGCCGAAGATGGTGTTCATTGATGTCCGCACCTTGCAGACTATCAACGAAAAAGAGTTTCAGACCGGCATGTACGAGGTGATCAAGTATGGATTGATCAGGGATGAGATATTTTTTGATTATCTTGTTACGAACATGGAAAGGATAAAGAACCTGGATGACCGTCTGCTCCAGGATACGGTCAGGCGGTGCTGCGAGATCAAGGCGGACGTGGTGGCTGCGGATGAGCGGGAATCAGGGCTCAGGCGGATACTCAATATCGGACACACCTTCGGGCATGCCCTGGAGGCTGCAACCTCCTACAGGGAGATTCCTCACGGCCAGGCCGTTGGTTACGGAATGATTGCTGCAGCCTATCTTTCGCTTTTCCTGGGTCTCATTGATGAGAAAACCCTCTACCGGGTGGTATCCGGTATCTTTTCCATCGGAACCCTGCCCCTGATTGCGCACGTTCCGACTGAGGACGTAATCCAGGCCTGCGGACTGGATAAAAAGAGGCAGGGAGACAAGGTCATCTTCGTCCTCCTGGACCGGGTGGGCAATACGGTCATTGAACCCCTGAACAAGGAGGATGAAATCCTCCGCAGGGCCTGGGGGGCAACCCTGCAGGCGGTGAAGGCCCACCAGGAAAACTGATAACCGGTTTCCTTTTTACATGACTAACTGGATGCATGGATATTAATGAGCACTCTTAAAGGTAAGCAGGAGTCTGGCCGCTCGGAAAAATCACAGTGTAGTGTGGACAGGAGCGCCGCGGGCATAAAGGGGATGTTTTCCGCCATTGCCGGGGAATACGATTTTTTCAGCCATGCCCTTTCCCTCAACATTGACAGGCTCTGGCGCCGCAGGGCGGGAAAGCTTCTGGCCCGGCATGTTCCCCCCGGCCTGCCGGTCCTGGACCTCTGCACCGGGACAGGAGACCTGGCTCTGGAACTGCAGAAATCATGGCCGGTGACAGCCTGTGATTTTTGCCGGCCCATGCTCGAAATCGCCGGCAGGAAGATCAGCGGCAGGAACCTTTCCCGCGCCGTCAGCCTGGTGGAAGGAGACGGGATGAAGCTGCCTTTCGCGCCTTGCTGTTTCAGGGCCGTGACCCTGGCGTTCGGCTTTCGCAACATGGAGGATTACGACGGGGCTCTTCATGAGATACACAGGGTTATTGAGCCCTCAGGCATTTTGATGATCCTCGACTTTTCGCTGCCGGAAAACCGGCTTTTCCGGAAAGTTTATCTCTGCTACCTGGCCCGTGTTCTGCCCCTGGCCGGAAAATTGCTGTCTGGAATTGTTGGACCATACAGGTACCTGCCTGCTTCAGTCCGTGCCTTCCCGGAAAGGGCTGAAGCGGAAAAGAAGCTGGAAAAAGCAGGCTTCCATACCTTGTCATGCAGACGGTTGACCCTGGGCGTCGCTTCCATTTTCCTTGCCCGCAAGGTTTAACCCGCATTTCTCAAAGGGCGGACGAAGTGGACTGGGTGGGGACAGCGTGGACTTGGTGGACGAAGTGGACAGCGTGGACTGAGTGGACTGAGTGGACAATTGATATTGGGGACACCGGCCTCCATTCCTGTCCAGTTGCAAACAGAAAAAGCCCCCGCTCCCATCATGGGAACGGGGGCTTTTATTTTTAGCTTAAGCCGCCGCTGAGAGTTTTTCACAGGCAAGATGCCTGTAGTACCCCCAGGACGCCTATGGTACACCACAGGCTGGAAGGCTTTGGTACAGCCTAGTACATGCCGCCCATTCCGCCCATGCCGCCCATATCTGGGGCTCCTCCGGGCATCGGCTTTTCCTCTTCCGGCTTCTCAGTGATGAGGGCCTCGGTGGTGAGCATCAGTCCGGCGATGGAAGCCGCGTTCTGGAGTGCGGTGCGGGTCACCATGGTCGGGTCGATAATCCCGGCCTTGATCAGGTCTTCGTAAACTTCAGTGTCAGCATTGAAGCCCACGGCATCTTTTGATTCCGCAACCCTGCCCACTACAATGGCGCCTTCATAACCGGCATTCTGGGCAATCTGGCGTAAAGGCTCCTGCAGGGCCCTCTTGACGATGTTCACGCCGACCTGCTCGTCAGCCACGTCCAGGGTAAACCCTTCCAGTGCCTGTCCGGCCCTCAGGTAGGCAACGCCGCCTCCGGGCACAATGCCTTCCTCGGCCGCGGCCTTGGTGGCATGCATGGCGTCCTCTACCCTGGCTTTCCGCTCCTTGAGCTCGGTCTCAGTGGCCGCGCCGACCTTGATCACGGCCACGCCGCCCACCAGCTTGGCCAGGCGTTCCTGCAGCTTTTCGCGGTCATAGTCCGAGGTGGTCTCATCAATCTGAGCCCTGATCTGCTTCACCCTTCCGGCTATCGCTTCCGGGTCTCCACCGCCTTCCACGATCGTGGTGTTGTCCTTGTCCACCGTAATCCTCTTGGCAGTGCCGAGATCTTCCAGGGTCAGGTTCTCCAGCTTGATGCCCAGGTCTTCAGAGATGGCCCTTCCGCCCGTGAGAATCGCGATGTCTTCCAGCATCGCCTTGCGGCGGTCGCCGAATCCCGGAGCCTTCACCGCGGCCACGTGCAGCGTGCCCCGCAGCTTGTTCACCACCAGCGTGGCCAGGGCTTCCCCTTCCACGTCCTCGGAGATGATCATGAACGGGCGGCCCGTCTTGGCCACCTGCTCCAGTACCGGCAGCAGGTCCTTCATCGAGCTGAGCTTCTTTTCATAAAGCAGGATGTATGCGTCTTCCAGGACCGCCTCCATCCTCTCCGGGTCGGTCACAAAGTAAGGGGAAAGGTATCCGCGGTCAAACTGCATCCCTTCCACCACCTCCAGGGAAGTCTCAATGGACTTGGCTTCCTCAACCGTGATAACTCCGTCCTTGCCCACCTTGGCCATGGCTTCGGCAATGATTCCCCCGATAACCGGGTCGGAGTTGGCCGAGATCGCGCCCACCTGGGAGATCATGTCCCCGCCGACCGGATTGGAAAGCTCGCGGATCCGCTCAATCGCCTTCTCCACTGCCTTGTCAATCCCACGCTTCAGGCTCATCGGATTCGCGCCGGCCGTTACGTTCTTCAATCCTTCGCGGATCATCGCCTGGGCCAGTACCGTGGCCGAGGTAGTGCCGTCTCCGGCTACGTCGCTGGTCCTGCTGGCCACTTCGCGCAGCATCGAGGCCCCGACATTCTCGGTGCCTTCCAGTTCAATTTCCTTGGCTACCGTAACACCGTCCTTGGTGATTACAGGGGAGCCGAATTTCTTCTCGATAACTACGTTGCGGCCCTTGGGGCCAAGGGTCATCTTGACCGCGTTCGCCAGCTTGTCCACACCCGCAAGCAGGGCGCGGCGGGCGTCTTCACTGTTGGTAATTACTTTTGCTGCCATATCAATATTTCTCCTTCGTCCAGGCGCTCCCGGGTGACCGGGACTTCACGCCTGTGCTGATTTTTTTTCGGTTCCAGGTTATTCGAGGATTCCGAGAATCTCGCCTTCACTCATGATCAGGTATTCTTCGTCGTCGAGTTTCACTTCACTACCTGAGTATTTCCCGAACAGCACCTTGTCGCCGGCCTTGACGCTCATCGCCACCTTCTGCCCGCTGTCCAGCACCCGTCCTTCGCCAACCGCCACTACTACGCCTTCCTGCGGCTTCTCTTTTGCCGTGTCGGGGATTACGATCCCTCCCCGCACTTCTTCGCCGGCGTCAACCCGCTGCACCAGAACTCGATCACCTAAGGGTTTTAAGCTCATACCTTGTATCTCCTTT
>CAZOGT010000109.1:0-9332 GCA_964579015.1 uncultured Acidobacteriota bacterium
AGGGGAAAGCGCCTACAGGGGACACGCCTACAGGGGACAGACACCAGGGATCCAGGGCTCCAGGGCTGGTCTCGCCAGGGCGTCAAAGGCTTTGTCTGATCCCCTGCAGGTCTGGAGTAAATAATAATTCTGATTCCTAATGCGCCCCCCTGATGTTGAAAAATCGTTGTTCCCTCCCCCGGCCTGTGATAGAAATGACTGGAATTCAACATGCTCGATTTGGGAATGATTCCAGCAGGAAGGGGTATGTGGGCACACGACATCCCGATAGGATGTACAGGCTGGAGAATCCGGAACCTGAATGTTTGAGCGGGGGGAGGTCTTATGCTTAAGTTTGGATGCAGGGTTTCATTGCTGGTACTGGTGTCGACAGTCGTCGCATATGCCGCGGACGTTGCTGTCTGGGAAAAGCTTGAACTGGAATTCAGGAGCGAGGAGGAATACGGGAATCCCCTGTATGAGGTGGCTTCATTTTCCGTGAAGTTTGTTTCTCCCTCCGGAAGGGTGCGGGAGATCAATGGATTCTGGGACGGAGGAACCGACTGGAAAGCAAGGTTCTGCCCTGACGAAAAAGGAATGTGGTCCTGGAAAAGCAGCTGTTCGGACCAGGATAATTCCGGTTTGCATGATCAGGCCGGATCGTTCATGGTAACGGGCAACCGGAATTCCCTGGACATCTATCAAAAGGGAGGGATTGTACGATCCCCGGGAAATTACCACCTATGCCATGCTGACGGCTCGCCTTTTTTCTGGTTGGCCTGCACCGCCTGGAACGGGGCTATGAGGGCCTCCGCCGGAGAATGGGAGAGATATCTCAGGGACCGCCGGGCCAAAGGCTTCAACGTGATCCAGTTCGTGACCACCCAATGGCGTGGACTGGAGGCTGACCTGAACGGTGAAGTTGCCTTTACGGGTTGCGGGCGGATTGTGGTTAATCCTCTTTTTTTCAAAAACCTGGATGAGAAGATTGACCAGATTAACCGGCAAGGACTGATAGCGGCCCCGGTCCTTCTCTGGGCCCTGCCCCGTGGGCAGGGGAGGGAACTCAGCCCGGGATACTATCTCCCGGAAGATGAAGCTGTGCTGCTTGCCCGGTACACTGTGGCCCGATACGGGGGTAATCACGTGGTCTGGATACTGGGGGGTGACGGAGCTTATACCGGTGAATTTGAGCAGCGTTGGAAGAATATCGGAAGGCGGGTATTCGAGGGAGATCCGCCGGGGCTGGTTGCCCAGCATCCGCACGGCAGTTCCTGGATCGGCAATGAATACAGGGACGAAGCATGGCTGGACATAATCGGATACCAGTCGAGCCATTCCAATGGGGAGAGGGTTGTCAACTGGATTAACAAGGGACCCATGGCCCGGGAGTGGGACAGGCTCCCCGCCCGCCCTTTGATGAACCTCGAGCCGAACTATGAAATGATCCACAACAGGATTTCGGCTGAGGATGTACGAAACGCAAGCTACTGGTCCCTTTTTGCCACCCCGATATCAGGCCTGACTTACGGGCACAACAGCATCTGGCCCTGGCTCTATGAGGGGGAGACCATTTTGAATCACGAGCAGACTGAAGGGTATCCTTCCTGGGAGGAAGCGATGCTTTTCCCCGGATCCTTCCAGGTCGGGTACCTGGCTGAATTCATCCGTTCTTTTGAATGGTGGAAATACCGGCCGGCCGGAGATCTGCTGGTTGAGCAGCCGGGAGATGAGATCTACAACCACTTCATATCAGTGGCGCGTAATCCGGAGAACGGAACGATACTCTGCTACCTTCCAGCCAGGGAGGAAGCCAGGATTTACAACCTGGCTGGAGCAGATTATGCTGGGGAATGGTTTAATCCGGTTGAGAACACCTATGTTGCAGCGGAAATTGAAATTGACGGTAATATTATGGAGATCATGTCTCCAGAAGATCAGGATATGGTGCTGATCTTGAGGCGCAGGTAATCTTGCCGTAAGCTCTGATCACCAGGGATCCGGCTGCGGCGGAGCATGCCCGTGGCCTGACTGCATGGTTTTTCCCAATCCCGGGGTCCGGGGCGTGTGAGAAAGCCCGGCTGCGGGCATCCTTGAAGGAACCCCGCGGGAAACGGCGGAGACTAAGAAAGGGTTTGGCAAATGAATAAATTGCTTTTCAGCATCTCCCTGGTAATGATACTGGCCGGCTGTGCCGGAAAGGTAGATCCCCGTTTTGTGCCGGTACAGGATTTTGACCTTTCCAGGTATCTTGGGACCTGGTATGAAATAGCCCGCCTTGACCATTCCTTTGAAAGGGGTCTCGTCAAGGTCACGGCTGAATATTCAATGCGTGATGACGGCAAGGTAAGGGTCCTGAACAGGGGCTACAACCCTGGAAAAAACGAATGGAAAAAGGCTGAGGGCAAGGCCAAGTTTAAAGGGGACAGGGAAACCGGGTGGTTGAAGGTTTCTTTTTTCGGACCTTTTTATGCTGACTACATTGTTCTGGACCTGGACATGGAGGGTTACAGCTACGCCCTGGTCTCGGGGCCGAATACATCCTACCTGTGGATTCTTTCCAGGACTCCTGAACTGGGGGAAGGGATCGTAGAGAAGCTCAAGGAGAGGGCGGAGTCGGTGGGATTCAATACCGGGGACCTGATTTTTGTTGAGCAGTTTGAACAGGGCGAAGAACTTCCCCTTCGAGCAAACGAGAGAGATCTTACTGCAGAGGAGGCGGGATTCTGAGGTTTTTCCTGATAGCCGGGATTAATTATTTATCCCTGTTTCAGGGCCTGGTGCAGGGATAATTTTTGCCGGGGTTGCTCTCGTCCGTGTATTCCGGCTAGAATTCACGGCAAACCGCTTTTACTCACAGTATATTCAGGAGGCAAATTATTTTATGTCAGCAGAAAAGGGTGTCAGGACTCAGGGTTATATAGACAGGGATTTCAGGTTTGGTGCCCGGAATTACGCTCCTTTGCCGATCGTCCTGGAGCGGGGGGAGGGTGCCTTTGTATGGGATGTCGAAGGTGACAGGTACTATGACATGTTAAGTGCCTATTCGGCCGTCAACCAGGGACACTGTCACCCCCGGATCATAGGAGCAGCCAGGGAGCAGATGGGTCGTTTGTGCCTTACTTCGCGGGCGTTTCACAACAACATCATGGGGGATTTTCTGGAGAAAATATGTGAATTGACCGGTTTTGAAAAGGCCCTGCCCATGAATTCAGGTGCCGAGGGAGTTGAGACCGCAATCAAGCTCATGCGCCGCTGGGGATACCAGAAAAAGGGGATTCCCGAAGGACGGGCTGAGATTATCGTATGCACTGAAAATTTTCACGGGCGGACCACCACCATTGTTGGATTTTCGACTGACCCGGGAGCAAAGGAGGGTTTCGGACCGGCTACCCCGGGATTCCGGATTGTTGAATTCAACTCTGCTGAAGACCTGGAAAAAGCGATAAACAGCAATACCTGCGGTTTTCTCGTTGAACCGATACAGGGTGAGGCGGGTGTCAAGGTGCCTGACCATGACTACCTGGTGAAGGTCAGGGAGATCTGTACAAGGGAGAATATCCTTTTCTGCGCTGATGAGATCCAGACCGGCCTGGGGCGGACAGGAAAGCTTTTCTGTTACCAGCATTCCGGTATCAGGCCGGATATCGTGATCATGGGCAAGGCCCTCTCGGGGGGAGTCTATCCGATATCGGCGGTTGCCTGTGACAACCGGATCATGGAGGTATTCACACCCGGGTCCCACGGAAGCACCTATGGAGGGAATCCGCTGGCAAGTGCCATCGGCATTGCCGCCCTGGACGTAATCGTGGAGGAGAAGCTTGCGGAAAAGGCGACTGCAATAGGGGCATATTTTGTTTCCAGACTGAAGTCTTTGAATAATTCTGACATCAAGGAAGTGCGGGGCAGGGGTCTGCTGATCGCTATCGAGTTTTTCGAGCCGGTTGCCAAGAAATTCTGCAAGCAGATGCAGAAAGAAGGAGTACTCGCCAAGGATACCCATGACGTAACCGTCAGGTTTGCGCCTCCCCTGGTGATTACCGAGGACCAGATTGATGATGCTTTTGCTAGAATCTGCAAGGCTTTGGAATGGCTGGCAGAGAATAAATAAGGGAGAGGACGAATGGATTTTAAAGGTCGGAACTGTTTGACGCTCAAGGATTTCAGCCGGGAAGAGATTGAAGAGATCCTCAATTTTGCCGCTGAAGTGAAATCCCGCCTGAAAAAGGGGGAGGATTACAGGCCTTTACAGGGGAAGGTCATGGCCATGATTTTCCAGAAGCCGTCCCTTCGGACCAGGGTTTCCTTTGAAACCGGGATGTACCAGCTGGGCGGAACGGCGCTCTACCTGGGGCCGTCGGATATTGGACTCGGCAAAAGAGAGACGACTGAAGATATCGCAAGGGTTCTCGGGCGGCAGGTGGACATAATCATGGCCAGGGTATTCGGGCACGATATTGTTGAGGAACTGGGAAGGTATGCCGGGATTCCGGTGATCAACGGCCTGAGCGACTTCACGCACCCCTGCCAGGCGCTGGCCGACTTTCAGACTATTGCCGAGCGCGGCAAGCCTTTCAAGGGGACCAAGTTGACCTTCATCGGGGAAGGCAATAATGTTGCCAACTCCCTGGTCTTTGGAGGGGTGAGGTTGGGGATGCATATCTGCGTGGCTTCCCCGAAAGGGTATGAATTGACAGAGGATGTCGTTGCCTGGGCTGAAAAGGAATCCGCCTCCTCAGGCGGACAGCTGACTGTAACCAACAGCCTTGAAGAAGGGGCCTCCGGAGCGGATGTTCTTTATACCGATGTCTGGACCAGCATGGGACAGGAAGCCGAGCAGCGGGAGCGGCTGGAAGCCTTCAGGGATTACCAGATCAACATGCGCCTGCTTGGCATGGCAAAACAAGATGCCCTGGTACTTCACTGCCTGCCCGCCCATTACGGGGAGGAGATTACCAGGGAAGCCGCCTATTCCAGGAATTCAGCCATATTTGATGAAGCTGAAAACAGGCTTCATGCTGAAAAAGCCCTGATTGTTAAACTGATGGGCGGAAGAGAATAGGCGTTTTTGTCGTAGCATGGTTCCTTTGTTACCCGGCCCTGCCCAAAGCAGGGGAGCCACACCTCTAAACTGGTTTTCAGGTGTGGATGACGGTTCCGGCTTCACCTGCCAGGGCACCGGCGATCTGGGAGGGTGAACAGATGACCACGTTGCGCCCGCCATCTTTAAGGAATCGGATTGACGCCCTGATTTTCGGGCCCATCGAACCTTCCGCAAAATGCCCTTCCTCCATGTATTTTTCAGCCTCGCTGATGCTGATCCTGTCGAGATCAACCTGCTCAGGGGTATTGAAGTTCAGGGACACCTTGCTTATGTCCGTAGCCACCACAAGGGTATCGGCATTGCAGGAAGTCCCGATCAGGGCCGCGGTCAGGTCCTTGTCAATAACTACATCCTGGCCCTCGAAATCGCCGTTTTCTTCGACAACAATCGGGATTCCGCCGCCCCCTCCGGCAATGACGATAACCCCGTCATTGACCAGGCGGGTAATGGTTTTTCGTTCGATTATCCTGATCGGGTCAGGGGAAGGCACCACCATCCTCCAGCCCCGCCCGGAATCCTCCTTCATCTTCCAGCCCTTTTCCCGGGCAAGGACCTCTGCCTCCTCCCTGCTGAAGAAGCGGCCGACCGGCTTGGTGGGATTCTGCAGCCTGGGATCGTTTCTGTCCACCACCACCTGGGTAAGGATGGTGACAACCGGCTTTTTCAGGTTGTGCCTCCAGAGCACGTTCTGGAGACATTGCTGGATCATGTAGCCCATGCCCCCTTCAGTATCCGCCACCAGGACGCCAAGTGGAACTTCAGGCGCTTCGGGATGGGCCCTCTCCGACCTGATCAGCTCATGCCCTACTTGAGGGCCGTTGCCGTGAACAATGATAAGGCCCGCCCCTTGCTCAACCGGCCCGACAATTCCTTCCAGGACCTGACGGGTGTTGGCAAACTGGGTGTGAATATCTCCATACTCCCCATGCCGGATAATAGCGTTTCCCCCAAAGGCCAGAACAATTAGTTTTTGATTTTCCATTTTTTCCCCCGGAAAGGAATTCCTTGCCTGTCATTCAACTCTTCACTGGTGGAACGATCCTGAAATGATCCGCTTAGGAATACTACAGATTAAGCTCCTGAATCAAGTATATTCGGAGAGCTTGGCGGGATTAAGCTTCCGCTCCTCAGAGTCCGGGTGTTTTGCAGGCATTGACGCAGGCCCTCAAGCTGTCTGGTAAGATTAGACAATTGAAAGTCCAGAGCAAAACGGTTGCGGCTGACAGGGAAAAGAAAATGCAGGGAGACATGCTGGTAATCTTTGATTGTGACGGGGTGCTGGTCGACAGTGAAGCCATATGCTCCCGGGTCGAATTCAGGGCCCTTCGGAGGCTGGGATGCCTTCTTTCCCTGGACGAATACCTGGAGGTCTCTCTTGGCCGGTCAGATGAGGATTTTCTTTGGAACAGCATTGCTTCCGAGTGGGGTGTCACCCTTCCAGGCGGTTTTGGAGAGGACCTGAGAAGAGAGACTGACCAGGCCTTAAGGGCGGAACTGAGCCCTGTTGAGGGGATAAAAGACGTGCTGCCAATGATCCCCTGCGAAAAATGCATTGCTTCCGGAGCTTCTCCGGAGCGCCTGGAGCTGACCCTGGGCATCACCGGGCTGGCAGAGGAGTTCGCCGGGAAATGTTTCAGCGGTTCCATGGTGGAGCGGGGCAAGCCGGCCCCGGATGTATTTTTGTTCGCAGCGGAACAGATGGGATTCGAACCTGGCAGGTGCATCGTTGTGGAAGACAGCGTTAACGGTGTGAAGGCCGCTGTCAGTGCGGGGATGACCGTCCTGGGATTTACCGGGGCAAGTCACTGCCGCCCAGGTTTAGGGGCAAGGCTGGAGAGTCTGGGATGCAGGAAAGCCTTTTCGGATTTGAGGGAATTGCCTTCCCTCATCGAGCGGAATTCAGGACTCTGAAATTGAGTATAATTATACGATAAATATAGAATAAAAAAATGCGTTATTATTTTGTAATCAGATGTTTATAATTGGAGAGTGCCATGAGTAATTTGTTTGATGTATCACTGAAAATTAAACCTGTACTGGATCCCGGATTTGTTCCCGCCGCTTTATGGAACAGGGCCTTTCACGAGAAGCTGCGGGATACGCGCAATCCCCGGAAACTGACGATTTCCCTGGAGAGAACTGAACATTCCGGTTCAGTTGTGGAGAGTGAAGTATTTCCTCACGAGGGCAGGTTTGTCGAACTGAATAACCGGTATGCTGAGCGTCTTCTGAAATATCTTCTCTGGCAGAAGGGCGGCCATAAAGTGAAAATAGCCGGCGATCCCGGAATCGCCGCTTACCTCAAAAAGACCTATTCTCCTGAAGGGGCAAGGGCTTTTGATTATGAATTCATGGGTGAGAGGATTTACGGAAAACCTTTTACCGTGGAATATTGTGAGGACCCGTCCGAGCTTGAGGAGAAGGAAAGAGCCGAAGCTCTCGGCGGACACCAGGACGGATGCCGGATCGGTTTTGACCTGGGCGGCAGCGACCGTAAATGTGCTGCTGTCATCGACGGTGAGGTTGTGCATACTGAAGAAGTGGTCTGGGATCCATATTTCGAAAAGGACCCGGAATTTCACTTCCAGGGCATCAATGATTCCCTGAAGAGAGCTGCGGCCAAGATGCCGAGGGTGGACTGTATTGGCGGCAGCGCGGCCGGAGTCTACGTAAACAACGAAGTCAGGGTGGCCTCGCTTTTCAGGGGAGTAAGCCCGGAGGATTTCAAGAAGCATGTTGAAAGGATCTTTTTCAGGCTCCAGGAAGCATGGAACAATGTTCCTTTCATCGTGGTCAATGACGGTGAGGTTACAGCCCTGGCAGGGGCGATGTCTGTTGAGGACGGGGCGCTTCTTGGTGTAGCCATGGGGACCAGCTGTGCCGCCGGATACGTGAATCCGGACGGGAACATTACTGACTGGCTGGATGAGCTGGCCTTTGTCCCGGTTGACTACCGCACAGACAATCCTCCCCAGGATGAATGGTCAGGGGACTATGGAATAGGTGCAAACTATTTTTCCCAGCAGGCCATAGCCAGGCTGGTACCCATAGCCGGAATAGAATTTCCCAAGGATATGCCGTTTGCCGAAAGGCTGGTGGGAGTCCAGAAGCTGATGGATGAAGGGGATGAAAGGGCCCGCAGGATATATGAAACCATCGGGACCTATTTTGGCTATAACCTGGCCCAGTACAATGACCGTTATGAGTTAAGGCATGTACTGGTACTGGGACGCGTGATGAGCGGGCCCGGCGGGGACCTGGTCCTCAAACAGGCGCAAAAGGTCCTGGAAACAGAGTTTCCGGAACTGGTGGACAAAATCAAGCTGGCCACACCTGATGAGAAGATGAAGCGTCACGGCCAGGCAGTGGTTGCCGCCAGCCTGCCGGAAATAGGAAAGTAGTTTCCTTCCAGGGTAATCATGGCATTTCTCACCAGCTCAAGGGGTAATTATTTTAGGAAAAAAAGAGGATTTTATTTATGTCAAAGGTTAAAAACGTCCTTATAATGGGGGCAGCCGGCCGTGATTTCCACAATTTCAACACCTACTTCAGGAAAAACGCGGGCGCAAAGGTGGTGGCCTTTACTGCTTATCAGATTCCAGGTATCGCGGGAAGAACCTATCCTCCGGATCTTTCTGGTGATTTATATCCAGAGGGAATCCCCATTTTTGATGAGTCAGAGCTTTCCCGGCTGATCAGCGAGCTGGAAGTGGAAGACGTGGTCTTTTCTTACAGTGATGTCAATCATCTTGATGTCATGCATAAAGCAGCCCTGGTTAATTCCTGCGGGGCCAATTTCTGTATGCTCGGCACCAGGGGAACGGAAATAGCTTCAACCAAACCGGTGCTTTCGGTATGCGCGGTCCGTACGGGATGCGGAAAAAGCCAGACTTCCCGGAGAATCACCGAAATACTGCAGGCCAAGGGCAAAAAGGTGGTGGCCATCCGGCACCCCATGCCTTATGGCGATCTCAGCGCCCAGAAGTGTCAGCGGTTTGCTGAATTGTCAGACCTGGATAAGCACAAATGCACGATTGAAGAACGGGAGGAATATGAGGGGCATATCCGGATGGGCAACGTGATTTATGCCGGAGTCGATTATGAACAGATCCTCCGTTCAGCTGAACAGGAAGCTGACATCATCCTCTGGGACGGCGGAAATAATGATACCCCGTTTTATAAGTCTGATCTCCAGATAGTGCTGGTTGACCCCCACCGGCCCGGTCATGAGGTCGGGTATTATCCGGGT
>CAZOGT010000110.1:0-9194 GCA_964579015.1 uncultured Acidobacteriota bacterium
GCTTTCCTCTCGGCGTCGGGGTCGGTATCGCTATCGGGGTCGGGGAAAAAGCTCGAAGTTTGACCATCTCAGGTCTCACTTCCCTCATTTTCCCTTCCGACCGCGCCTCCCGGGGTTCACCCCTGTATGATCCAGCCCGGCCGGTTATTTCCGGACCTGGAAAACAATCTGCCCCCTTCCCTCATCCAGGTCTCCGACCAGGGAAGCTCCGGGTTCAATCTCACCCTTTACCAGCATCCGGGCAATACTGTTCTCCACCTCCTTCTGCAGGACCCTTTTCAAGGGCCTTGCGCCGTAAGCCGGATCATACCCGGCATTAACCAAATGGCTTACAGCCTCTCCGTTCAGCTCCAGGGATATGCCCATATCAGTAAGCCGGTTCTTGATCTGCTCCATCTGGATCTCCACGATCATGGCCAGGTCTTCCCTGGACAGGGCATGGAATACTATCATGTCGTCAATGCGGTTCAGGAACTCCGGGCGAAACGTACGCCGCATCTGCTCAATCACCATTGAGCTCATTTCCGAATAGACTTCATCCCCCTCCCGGCCCGCATAACCAAGAATCTGCTCACTGCCGATATTGGAAGTCATGATCAGGATAGTGTTCCTGAAATTGACCGTCCTGCCCTGGCCGTCGGTCAGGCGCCCTTCATCAAGAACCTGCAGCAGGGCATTGAAGATGTCGTAATGGGCTTTCTCGATTTCATCAAACAGGACTACGGAATAGGGCCTGCGCCGCACCGATTCGGTGAGCTGTCCGCCTTCCTCGTACCCTACATATCCGGGAGGGGCCCCGATCAGGCGGGCCACAGTGTGCTTTTCCTGATATTCAGACATGTCAATCCGGATCATGGCCCGTTCATCGTCAAAAAGGTATTCCGCCAGGGTCCGGGCCAGCTCTGTCTTTCCAACGCCGGTAGGCCCGAGAAAAATAAAGCTACCCACAGGGCGGTTCGGGTCCTTCAGCCCTGCCCTGGCGCGGATAACCGCCTCAGAGACCGCGCTGACGGCCTGGTCCTGGCCCACTACCCTCCTGTGCAGTTCACCTTCCAGGTTGGCCAGCTTCTCCCGTTCGCCCTCAAGGAGCCTGGAGACCTGGATCCCGGTCCACCGGCTGACCACTTCCGCGATATCCTCCTCATCCACCTCCTCCTTGAGCAGGTGATTTTTCAGCCCCTGCTGTTTCGTCTCTTCCTTCTTAAGTTCGGCCTCGAGCTCCGGCAGTTTCCCGTATTTGAGTTCAGCTACCAGGTTGAGGTTGTACTCCTGCTCCGCGTGTTCAATCTGCATTTTCACCCGGTCGATCTCTTCCCTCAGGTGCTGCTGATGCTGAACCGCCTGCTTCTCCGCTTTCCAGAGGGCCTTGAGTTCATCCGCCGACTCCCTGGTTTCAGCAAGCTCCCGCTCCAGCTTCTGCAGCCTTTCCCTGGAAACCTCATCCTTTTCCTTGCGAAGGGCCTGTTTTTCAATCTCCAGCTGCATTACCCTCCGCTGCAGTTCGTCGATTTCAGAGGGCATCGAGTCAATCTCGGTCCGAAGCTTGGCCGCTGATTCATCCACCAGGTCAATAGCCTTGTCAGGGAGAAAACGCTCTGAAATATAACGGTCCGAAAGCACTGCCGCGGCCACCAGTGCGGAATCCTTGATCCTGACTCCGTGATGGACTTCATACCGGTCCTTGAGCCCCCGCAGGATGGAGATTGTATCCTCCACCGAGGGCTGGTCCGCCAGAACGGTCTGGAAACGGCGTTCCAGGGCAGCATCCTTCTCAATATATTTCCGGTATTCATTAAGGGTGGTCGCCCCGATACAATGCAGTTCCCCCCTGGCCAGCATCGGCTTGAGCAGGTTTCCGGCATCCATGGACCCTTCTGCCTTTCCGGCCCCGACAACAGTGTGGAGCTCATCGATAAATAGAATGATCTCCCCGTCAGAGGCCTTGATCTCTTTGAGGACTGCCTTGAGCCGCTCCTCGAACTCACCCCTGAATTTCGCGCCGGCTATCAGCGCCCCCATATCCAGGGATACTACTCTCCGGTTTTTCAGGCTCTCAGGCACATCCCCCCTGGCAATCCTCTGGGCCAGTCCTTCCACGATGGCGGTCTTCCCTACCCCGGGGTCTCCGATAAGAACCGGGTTGTTCTTGGTCCGCCGGGAGAGGATCTGGATTATCCTCCGGATCTCTTCATCCCTTCCTATCACGGGGTCCAGTTTCCCCTTCCTGGCTTCCGCTGTCAGGTCCAGCCCATACTTCTCCAGTGCCTCATAGGCGGCCTCGGGATTGTCACTGGTCACCCTCTGGTTGCCGCGCACCTCGAGCAGGGCCCTGAGCAAAGCCTCCCGGTTCATCCCGGCGCTTCGCAGCAGGTCGCCTATCCTGGCCCGGCTCTGGGCCATTACCAGCAGGAGGTGTTCAACAGAAAGATACTCATCCTTGAGCTTGGCAGCCTCCTTTTCAGCCTCGGAGAAGATCAGGCGCGTCTCGTTGGACAGGGTAACCTGCTGACCATCCATGGAGCCGCTGATCTTTGGAAGGGCCGCCAGGAGGCTCTCCAGCCGGGTGCCGATTGTATCTGCATCTATATCCAGTTTTCTGCAGACAGACGGCACCAGGCCGCTTTCCTGGCGCATGAGAACCATGAGAAGGTGTTCGGGCACTATCTCGGGATTGCCATGCTGCAGGGCCAGGTCATGGGCGCTGTTTATTGCTTCAATAACTTTGGTTGTTAATTTTTCATTGTTCATGCTGAGCTATATATAAGATCGCCAAAACGGAAAAACAAGACCGGGGCAGAGGGATGTTGGTTTCCGATTGAAGATTGAGGACTGATGCCTCTTGAAGCGGACAGGCTAAAGTGAGAATATTGCCTAAACAGTCAATGGTGATAATCGTCTCAAACAACGATCAATCTATTTAAAAAACAGGAAAATGACATGGCAGATGCAACTATTTCTATGACCAAACCGAAGAAGAGATTGTGCGGATCGCTTCCCAAACTCGGCATCCGGCCGGTTATTGACGGCCGCTGCAACGGGGTCCGCGAATCGCTGGAAAACCAGACCATGAAGATGGCCGAGTCCGCGGCCGCCCTGATCAGCGGAAGCCTGCGGCATCCAAACGGGCTCCCGGTAGAATGCGTCATTGCCGACACCACCATCGGAGGCGTTGTCGAGGCGGCCGAAGCAAGTGAAAAGTTCGCCCGGGAAGGCGTTGGAGTCTCCCTGACCGTAACGCCCTGCTGGTGCTACGGGACCGAGGTTATGGACTCAGAGCCCCTCACCCCCAAAGCCGTGTGGGGATTCAACGGCACTGAGAGGCCTGGAGCCGTTTACCTGGCCGCGGCCCTGGCCGGATACACTCAGAAGGGCATTCCCGCTTTCGGGATCTACGGAAGGGATGTACAGGACAGCGATGACACCTCCATTCCGGAAGATGTGAAGTCCAGGATCCTGCAGTTCACCAAAGCCGGGCTGGCTGCTGCTGAACTAAGAGGCAAATCCTACCTGGCCATGGGCGGGGTATCCATGGGTATCGCCGGGTCAGTGGTGGACGATCATTTTTTCAGTGATTACCTGGGCATGAGCAATGAATACATCGACATGAGCGAATTCACCCGGCGCATCGAAGAAGAAATCTACGACCCCGAAGAATACCGGAAGGGACTGGCCTGGACCGGGAAATTCTGCAAGGAAGGACCGGATTTCAACCCGCCGGAGCTGCAGCTGGATTCCGGGAGGAAAGAGAAAATCTGGGAAACCGTGGTCAAGATGTACCTGATCGCCAGGGACCTGATGATCGGAAATCCCCGGCTGGCTGAGATGGGTTACCCCGAGGAGGCCCTGGGGCACAACGCCCTGATCGCCGGATTCCAGGGACAGAGGCAGTGGACCGATCATTTTCCGAACGGCGACTTCATGGAAGCCCTGCTGAACTCCTCCTTTGACTGGAACGGGATCAGGGAACCGTTTTTGATGGCCACAGAGAATGACTGCCTTAACGGAGTGTCCATGGCCTTCGGGCATCTTTTGACCGACACCGCCCAGGTATTTGCCGATGTCCGCACCTACTGGAGCCCCGAAGCGGTCAAACGCGTGACCGGCAAGGCCCTCTCCGGAAGGGCCGCCAGCGGTATCATCCACCTGATTAATTCAGGGTCCGCGTCCCTGGACGGCTGCGGCCAGCAGATGTCCGGCGGAGAGTCGGTCATGAAGCCCTTCTGGGATATAACCCCGGAAGAGGCGGAGAGCTGCCTGGAGGCAACCAGGTGGTGCCCGGGAGACCTGGGGTATTTCCGGGGCGGCGGGTTCTCTTCGCTCTACCTCACCGCATGCGAAATGCCGGCCACCATGGTCCGGATCAACCTGGTCAAGGGCCTGGGACCGGTACTGCAGCTGGCCGAAGGCTACACGGTGAATATTCCGCCTGAAATCCACGAAACCCTTGACCTGAGGACCAACCCGACCTGGCCTACTACCTGGTTTACGCCCAACCTTACCGGATCGGGCCCCTTCCAGGATGTCTACTCTGTAATGGCCAACTGGGGCGCCAACCACGGGGCCATAAGCTACGGGCACAGTGGCGACACGCTCATTACCCTGGCTTCGATGCTCAGGATCCCGGTCTGCATGCACAATGTCAGCAATGACAGGATCTACAGGCCCAGCGCCTGGAGCGCCTTCGGGGCCGATGATCCCACGGGAGCAGACTACCGGGCCTGCAGCACCTTCGGCCCGGTTTACGGCAAAGGAAGGTAACGGTCACGGGGGATTGAAAAAGGGGAGCGGCTCCGGCTGACCCCCTCTTCCCTCCGGAGTCTTTCCCGGGTTCAACCATTAAACAGGCTTATAGCGGAAGCCATATGCAGAAAGGCGACTCGCAAAAATGACTATTCCTGAATTTGCGGCCTGTGACCTTGGAGCGGAAAGCGGAAGAGTCATCCTGGGCACCATGGACCGGGGGAAAATGCGGATGCGGGAACTCCACAGGTTTGAAAATCCCCAGGTGAAAGCCATCGGACATTATCACTGGGACGTTCTCCACCTTTTCAGGGAGCTGAAGGCCGGGCTGTCGAAAGCTGCCGGCCTCGGGCATAAGAACCTGACAGGTATCGGCGTAGATACCTGGGGTGTGGATTTCGGGCTGCTGGACAGGGACGGACAGATTCTCGGCAATCCGGTATGCTACCGGGACCCGCGGACCGAAGGGATCATGGAGGAGGTATTCAGCAGGATTCCCAGGGAAAAGATTTACAGCATAACCGGGATCCAGTTCATACAGTTCAACACCATCTTTCAGCTATACAGCATGATGAACAGTTCCATGCTCGAATCGGCCCGGACCATGCTCCACATGCCGGATCTCTTCAACTACATGATGACCGGAGAGAAGGTATCGGAATACACGGTTGCCTCAACCTCCCAGCTGCTCGATGTCTCAGCCCGGTCCTGGAGTGCCGGCCTGCTCGACGGCCTGGGGCTGCCGGGAGGGATAATGCCACCCCTGATCAAGCCGGGAAGCATTATCGGCCGACTGCTCCCTGACCTCCAGGATGAGACCGGGCTCGGGCCGGTCCCGGTGATCGCCCCGGCATGCCATGACACCGCGGCCGCGGTCGCGGCCGTCCCCGCCTCTGGCGAAGACTGGGCCTACCTGAGTTCAGGAACCTGGTCGCTGATTGGAGTTGAGCTGGATGAACCTTGCGTCAACGAAATTTCCCTGGAAAGCAACTTTACCAACGAGGGAGGCGTCAACAACAAGATCCGCTTCCTGAAGAACAACATGGGGATGTGGCTGCTGGAGGAATCCCGGCGCTCCTGGAAAAAGGACGGGGTAACGCCGGGATATGATGAAATCATACGGATGGCAGGGGAGGCCAGGCCCTTCAGGTCCATAATCGACCCTGATCACATATCTTTCCTGAAACCGGTCGACATGCCCGCGGCGATTGCTGATTTCTGCCGGGAAACCGGGCAGCCCGAGCCTGGTTCAATCGGCGCCCAGGCCCGCTGCATCTTTGAGAGCCTGGCCCTGAAATACCGCTACCTGATCGAAGCGATCAACCGGATCAGGAACAGGAATATCGGGACGCTGCACATCGTGGGAGGAGGATCGCGGAATGCCATGCTGAACCAGTTTACGGCCGACTCCCTGGGGATTCCGGTTGCGGCAGGGCCGGTAGAGGCGACCGCAATCGGAAATATCATGATGCAGGCCATTGCCTCAGGATTCCTGGAGGACCTGGCCGACGGCAGAAGGATGGTCAGGGATTCCTTTCCGGTCAGGATATTTGAGCCGGGAAACCGGGCACCCTGGGAGGATGCGTACGAAAAAAAGGCTCATCTCTTTTCCTGACAGGACGGAAAAAGGTTGAAAGGCCTCTTCCCGCGGTTGCCTGATATCGGCTTCCAACATAGAATAAACAGTCGTCAGGAACAAATGCCATGAAGAAGTCAGGACTGAAGTTTATTTCCGAAATGCACCTGGAAGCAGATCCCGGGGTTACGGATGAATACCCGGTAGCCATGGCTTCCAGGGTGGCATCCCGCTTCACTATTCCGCCTCCGGTCGAGGTGTTTGAGTTCTCTGAAAAAGGCAACATCAACCGGCATACATTCCTGGTCAAAGGCAATCCTGCAACCTGCTCAAGGGACTACCTTCTTCAAAGAATCAATCAGCAGGTCTTCTTTCAGCCTGAAAATGTAATGAAAAGCATGCTCCTGACCCTGGAGGCCCAGCGAAGTGGGGTGGCTGAGGGCCGGCTTCCAGCCGGAAGAAACTGGGAAGTCATTGAACTTATCCCTGGCCGGGACGGTGAACCGTACCTGAAGATTATCAACAGCCGGGGCACGGCCTACTGGAGGCTGATGATCAAGATTCCGGATTGCGTCACCTATAAAAGCCTCAAGGAGGTCAAGACTGAATCCGCGAGGAAATTCATCGCTGAAGAAGCTGGATGCGGCCTGGCCATCTACAATGACCTGACAGCCGGCATGGGCACTGAAGGAATCAAGAACCCTCTTCCCGGGTACCGGGAAACCGGCATCTATTACAACCAGCTGAAATCGGTACTTGAGGGAAACCGCAGCCCCAGGCAGGCCTCCAGGCTTCTGCCCCGGGAACCGGACCAGCTGGAAAGCACCAGGCCGCATTTCCTGGTCCACCTGGACGAGAAGGAATACAAGAAGCGGCTCAATGACCCTGAGCTCCGCCCCTTCATCGACATGGTGCTCGCTGAGGAAGACTTTGCCATGACCCTTATCCGGGGGCTGGAGAGCGGAGAACTGCGGCGCCTGGCAATCCACGGAGACACCAAGCTCGACAATTTTCTTTTTTCCCGTGCCGATAACCGGGTTATTTCCCTGGTGGATCTTGATACCATCATGCCGCAGACCTGGCTGGCGGACTGGGGGGATATGGTAAGGTCCCTCTGCAACGTGGCCGGGGAAAAAGAGCCTGATCCTGAAAAGGTGCAGGTCAACCTGGACATCTACGAATCGCTGGCGCGGGGCTTTCTCTCCACAGCCCGCACCGTGACTCCCTATGAAGTCCACCTGATGCCTGAAGCAGTGCGGATCATCGCCCTGGAACTGGGCATGAGGTTCCTTACAGACTATCTGCGCGGGGACAGTTACTTCAAGCCTGGGCCCAATGATTTTTCAAGCCTTAATAAAACCAGGGCCGTCTCCCAGCTGACCCTTTTCAGGAGGCTGAAAGAGGCGGATGGGATAATCCGGAAAAAAATGGATATTTTAACCAGGAATCACGGGAAATAAAATAAAATGTTTAAAATCGGGACCTCATGGGTAAGGGGTATAGTTGGAGAAGGCCTGACATCAGAAATAGCCGTCAGGTTCGGCTGCGCGTTCGGGTCCTGGGTGGACGGCAAAACCGTAGTGCTGGGCATGGACAGCCGCAATTCATCTCCGATGCTCAAATCCGCGGTGCTCTCAGGCCTTATCTATTCAGGATGCGGGACCATGGACCTTGGTATCTGCCCTACCCCCCTTGTTTCCTTTGCCGTCAGGGAACTGGGGGCCTCCGGGGGGATTTCCATCAGCGGCTCCCACAACGACTCCCGCTGGAACGCCCTCAAATTCATCGGGCCGGACGGCGTACTGCTGGGAACCGACAAGAGCGAAGAGCTCCTGGACATCTATCACGCGTCAGATTTTTCACCCGATCCTGGAAGGCTGTTCAACCAGGCTGTCACCCCGGTTGACCTGGACGGCGAATATTTATCCCACCTGCTCTCCTTCGTGGACGTTGAAAAAATCAGGAGCAGGGGGTTTACCGTGGCGGTTGATTTCCGCTACGGAACCTGCGGCAAGCTCACCGAAAAACTGATGAAGGAACTGGGATGCAGGCTGGTACAGCTCAACCCTGAGCCGGCTATGCCGGACTCTTACGCTCCCGCGCCCGGAAGCGTGAACATGTCTGATCTGGCCGCCGCGGTTGTGGAATCAGGCGCTGACATCGGGGCGGCTGTCAACGTTGACGGAGACCGGGTTTCCTTCGTAACTGAAACGGGAAGGATACTTTCAGAGGAAATGACCCTTCCGCTCACGGCCATCAACCGGCTCGGCAGAAGATCCGGCCCGATCGTAACCAATTATTCAACTTCAAACGTGATTGAATGGCTGGCTGAAAAACATGATGCCGAACTTGTCAGGACCCAGGTAGGTGAAGCCCATGTAGTGAACCGGGGCCTTGAGGATGGGGCCATCCTCGCCGGGGAGGGTTCCGGAGGGGTGGCAGCCCTTCCTGTAACCATGACCTACGACGGACTGCTTTCCCTGGAGATGGTCCTGGAAACCATGGCCTCCGCCAACCTTACCATTGAGGACTTCACCAGGGAGTTTCCCCGCCTCTACATGAAGAAGAAGGAAATCGCCTGCAGTCCATCCAATGCCTACCGGGCCCTTGAGCTCTTCCGGATCGGCAGCAGGAATTCAGATCCAGGCTGTGAAGACGGGGTCCGCCTGAGTGTTCCCGATGGCTGGGTCCATGTCCGGGTATCCGACACTGAATCGATGATCAGAATAATAGCTGAGACCTCCAGTGAGAAAACCGTTTCAGAACTCTTCAGCCAAACCCTCAGCCAGATCCAGATTTAATACCTCCTCACCAGCGAAACATGGGGAAGCTCCTGACCCCTTATCAGGAGTTTCCCCATTTTTAGCTGGTGAAAAGG
>CAZOGT010000111.1:0-9188 GCA_964579015.1 uncultured Acidobacteriota bacterium
ATTATTTACTCCAGACCTGCAGGGGATCAGACAAAGCCTTTGACGCCCTGGCGACCGCCCTGGCGACTGTCCCTTGTAGCTCCTTCTGGTGTCTGTCCCCTGTAGGCGTGTCCCCTGTAGGCGCTTTCCCCTGGTGACGACTGTCCCCTGGTGACTGTCCCCTGTATAGCAGCTGGTGACTGTCCCCTGTAGCTCCGCGTCCCCTGTAGCTCCGTCCCCTGTAGCTCCCGTGGCTGAGAAATGCAGGCAATTGTTTGCAGGTTGTTTCCGGACGGACTACAATTTGAAAAAAGATTTGGACAGGAATGTTAATCAATCAGGAGACTAGCCATGACCCACCTTATTAAGCGGCTGATTTTAATCGTTATCATTGTTTGCGCCTTCTGCGTGGTTTTGTCAGCATTCGCTCTGGCTGCAGCTGATGAACTGGTCCCCGAAGATGCCCTCGAGGCCATGCAATACCGAATGGTCGGACCCTACAGGGGAGGAAGGGCTACAGCTGTGACCGGGATTCCGGGACAGCCCTTCACCTATTACTTCGGGTCCACCGGGGGCGGGGTGTGGAAGACAACCGATGCCGGAGAGACCTGGAATAACGTTTCAGACCGTTATTTCCGATCTGCTTCGATCGGCGCTGTAGCTGTTGCTGAATCTGATCCAAATGTAGTTTATGTCGGTACAGGGTCAGCCTGCCCCAGGGGAAATATCTCCCCGGGAGACGGGGTATACAAGTCCACGGACAGCGGCAAAACCTGGGTGCATATCGGGCTGAAGGATGCCGGGCAGATCGCAGATATCCAGATTCATCCTCATAACCCTGATATCGTCTATGCCGGAGTTTTAGGAAATATATTCGGCCCCGGTGAGGAACGAGGCGTATTCCGCTCCAGGGACGGAGGGCAGACCTGGGAAAAAATCCTCTACGTTAACGAAAAGACCGGCGTGAGTGCGCTTGCCATGGACAGCAATAATCCCCGCATCCTCTACGCCGCCCTCTGGCAGGCGGAAAGAAAGCCATGGACCCTGATTGACGGCGGCCCTGACGGCGGAGTTTATAAAACCACTGACGGGGGTGACAGCTGGAATAAGCTGGACCTCGGCCTGAGCGGAAATATCGGCAGGATCGGAATTGATGTTTCCGGGGCAAATTCTGAAAGAGTCTATGTCGTGGCGGAAACTGATACCGAGACCCAGGGAGGGATATACAGGTCTGACGATGGAGGAAAAACCTTCTCCCACATCAACCGCGAACACAAGCTGAGGGGCAGAGCCTGGTATTACAATCACATCATCGCCGATCCGGTCGACGAAAACACGGTCTATGTAATGAACGCCCCCTTCTTTAAGTCCATTGACGGGGGGAAAACCTGGTCCACAGTATCAGTCCCCCACGGCGACAACCATGACCTCTGGATCAACCCGGGCAACAATCAGATCATGATTAATGCCAACGACGGAGGCGCCAATGTTTCCTTTAACGGAGGAAATACCTGGTCAACCCAGCTGAACCAGCCTACCGCCGAGTTCTACCGGGTTACCGTTGACAACCAGTTTCCTTACCGCCTATATGGCGCCCAGCAGGACAATACGACTCTCTCCGTCCCCAGCTGGTCTCCCGGTGGAGTTGACCCCAAAGAACACTGGTACGAAGTTGGAGGTGGGGAAAGCGGCCACATAGCCGTACACCCTGAAAACCCCGACATTATTTACGCTGGAAATTATATCGGCCAGATAACCCGCATGGACCGCAGTGAATTCCACACCAGGGACGTGGTGGCCTATCCGCAGATGCATGACGGCATGGCTCCGAGAGATATCCGCTACCGGTTCCAGTGGAATGCCCCCATCAGGCTCTCTCCCCACAATCCGGACGTCCTCTACCACGCTTCCCAGTATGTACATCGTTCCTTAGACGGGGGCCAGACCTGGGAGGTAATCAGCCCGGACCTGACAACTGCCAAGGACGAATACCACGACATTCCGGGAGGCCCGGTCCAGCATGACCACACCGGAGTTGAGCTCTATACCACGATATTCGCCTTCGAGGAATGCCCCCACAAAGCTGGAGTGCTGTGGGCTGGAACCGACGACGGGCTGATCCACATCTCAATGGACAACGGACTTAACTGGAAAAACATCACACCTCCCCAGATGCCCGTGGAAGGGACAGTTAATTCCATAGACCTCTCAGCCCATGCTGCTGGCAGGGCCAATGTCGCGGTCTACCGCTATCGGGACAACGATTTCAGCCCCTATATACTTCAGACCGATGATTATGGAGAAAACTGGGAGCTTCTGACGGACGGAAGCAACGGGATCCCTGAAAATTTCTTTGTCAGGGTGGTCCGTGAAGACCCGTTGCGTAAAGGCCTCCTGTATGCGGGAACTGAATTCGGCATGTTCATCTCCTTTGATAACGGGAAACAGTGGCAGCCTTTTCAGTTGAACCTGCCGGTGGCCCCGATTACCGACATGCTTATACACCGCAATGACCTGGTAATCGCCACCCAGGGACGCTCTTTCTGGATTCTCGATGATCTGACGCCGGTACAGAACATTACTCCCGAGATACTGGATAAACCCTCTTTCCTTTTTCAACCCCGAAATGCTTATCGGACCCAGGCCAGAGGTTTCAGGGGCAAGGCCGCTCCGGAGAGTCCTCCCTACGGTACGGTGATCTTTTACTACCTCAGGGAAACACCGGAGTCAGACGTCATCCTGGAAATGCTGGACAGCAAGGGAGCACTGATCAGGTCCTTCAGCAGCAGGGAGGATAAAGGAGCAGTGGTCAGCGGCAATCCCGGGCTCAACCGTTTCGTCTGGGATTTTTCTTATCCGGAGCCTGATGTCATTGAAGGGTCTGTGATGTCGCTGGCAAGGGTGCGGGGAGCTGCGGCGCCTCCGGGAGTGTACTCTGTCAGGCTCAGGATTGGTGAGAACACCCAGACTCAACCGTTTACCATACTTCGTGATCCTCGATGGAGCGCCTCTGATTCCGACCTGCGGGAACAGTTCCTCCTGGCAGCTGAGGTCGGGGACCAGCTTGAAATGGTCCATTCCGCAATCAGGCAAATTCGCAGTATCAGGGAACAGGCTGAATTCATCCTGGGAAAAACAGAAGATAAGGATTACGCGAGCTCCCTGCAGGCCTCCTTCGAAGCCCTTGATGAAAAGCTTTCCGGAATTGAAGATGAACTCATCCAGACGATGAATGAAAGCGGGCAGGATCCTATCAACTATCCGCCGAAGCTTGACAACCAGTTCGCATACCTGATGTCGATTGTCAATTCCCAGGACGCAAAGCCGACCTCCGGGTGCTACGAGCGCCTTGAGGACCTGAAAAGGGAATTCCAGCCCTTGAGGGAACGACTGGACGGTATCCTGGCTAAGGACCTGGAAGATTTCAACCAGCTCCTGGAGAAAAACCAGGCCCACCTGATAGTCCTGTAGATTCAGGGGCTGAAGCCCCGGCAAAAGCAGATGCCCCCGGGAGAAGATTTCTTTCGGGGGCGTTCCCGGCCATTCCCCGGCTGGAACACTGTCCCCTTATCCTGCACTTTACTCGAATCATGCCTCACGGGACTGGAACCAGGCCCGCAGTTTCCCGAAGCCCTCCTCCATGGTCACGATCGGACGGTAGCCGAAATCACGCCGGGCGGCGCTGTTGTCAAACCAGTGGGAGGTCGCCAGCTCTTCGGCGGCAAACCTGGTAATCGGCGGTTCTCCAAGCGAAGGGATCCACCTGTATACTTTTTCGCAAACTGCGCCCGCAGCATAAGCCAGGTTCGGAGATACTGAACCCTTGATCGGGGGGAGTCCGGCACATTCCAGGACCCGGGCAATGAACTCCCATACATCAACCGGCTCATCCTGGGAAATGAAATAGGCCTTACCGGAAAGAGGTGACCCGGGCTTGAGCTTTTCAGCCGCCAAAAGGTGGGCTGCTGCGACATTATCCACGTAGGTGCAGTCCACCAGCTTGCGTTCGGTTCCCACCCTCCGCATCCTCCCCTTTTTTCCCCGGGAGAGGATTCCCGGAATCAGGTTGGTGTCGCGAGGGCCCCAAATCAGGTGGGGACGTAATGCAACCACCGCAAGATCAGAGGAAGAGGAGGCCAGCACCAGCTTTTCGGCCATCGCCTTGGTCCGAGGATATTCAGCCTTGTAGCGGGATGGGTAAGGGACAGACTCATCAACGCCCTCCATGTCACTTCCGTCAAAAATGACACTGGGCGAACTGGTATAAACCAGCCTGGAGATACCATGCACCCGGCAGGCTTTCAATATGTTCTCTGTCCCCTGTACGTTGGCCCGGTAAAAATCCTCCGCATCACCCCATATTCCCGCCTTGGCCGCCACGTGAAACACCAGGCCGCACCCCCGGCAGGCATCGGCCACGGCATCGGCATCCCCCAGGTCTCCGCGGAACTGTTCAACACCCATGGCCTCCAGCCTCGAATAGCGGCCCCTGGAAAAACTCCGGACCTCGTCTCCTCTTGAAACCAATTTTTCAGCTATTGCCCCGCCGAGGAACCCTCCTGCACCGGTTACCAGTATTTTCATGGGTTACATTTTAACGGCCCGGCCCTCGGGATGCACGGAATACCATCGCCCCCCGGGAAAGGGCGACCGCTCCGATGGTATGAATGCCTCCTGAAGGAGCGGGCCCGTCGGGGCCGGCTTCGCTTTAAACATCAATAATCATTACAATGGCTGCAGGCAATGATCAAAATTATCAACGATCCAAACTGCAGGCACATGGACTTCGAATTGCTCAAGGATGACCCTTCGTTCATCTGCCGGACCACCCTTCGGCATCCCGGGAAAGAGCCGGCTGAACTCCGGGATCTAGCGTTGGAATCGGGGATCCCCGTTTGTTCCGTCGCCCGGATCAGGCAGGTCCACTCGGACAGAATCCATGAATGTTCCCCAACTGAAAGCAGCGGCAGGGAAACTCCTGAGGCTGACGGAATGATCATAAACGGCGCTGGGATGTTCGGAGTCCTGCGTACGGCAGACTGTGTGCCGGTGGTTATAGTTAATCCAGGCAGGAAGATCTCCGCCCTGGTTCATGCAGGCTGGAAGGGGACATGCTCACGGATAACGCGCCAGGCGGCGCAGAGGGTACTGGAACTCTCCTCGGGTGAACCCGGTGACCTTCACGTGTTTGCCGGCCCATGCATCCACGCCTGCTGCTACGAGGTAGGGACAGAGGTGATCAGCGCTTTTGCAGGGAACGGCCACGATATCGAACGCCTGGTAAACGGAAACAGGCTGGATCTGGTCAAGGCCAACCTGGGCCAGGCGGTCGAGCTTGGAATCACAAACATCTCAAGCTCCGGATTCTGCACGTGCTGCAATTCCGATCTTTTCTACTCCTACCGTAAAAACAGGGCCAGCGAACGGATGCTGACCCTGGCAGGCTTCCTTCCCTGAATCAGGACGGTCAATCGTCAATCGTCAATCGTCAATTTAAGAATCTCGGCTCTCATATCGGCCCGGTAGGCCTTCAGTCTATCCACCAGCCCGGGATCCTTACGGCTCAGGATCTGGACGGCAAAAAGGGCTGCATTTTTTGCCCCGGCTTTACCAATGGTCATCGTAGCAACCGGTATTCCGCCCGGCATCTGTACCGTTGAATAGAGTGAATCAACTCCATTCAGGGCTGATCCAGGCAAGGGGACTCCAATTACTGGAAGCACGGTGTGGCTGGCAACCACCCCGGCCAGGTGAGCGGCAAAACCGGCCCCGCAAATTATCACTTCGATCCCTCTTCCCTCAAGGCCGAGCACATATTCCCTGGTCTCATCGGGGGTCCTGTGGGCTGAAAGCACCTTTACTTCAAATGCTACCCCGAACTCCTCCAGGATAGAGGAGGCGCTGCTCATGACTTCAGAATCTGATTTACTGCCCATCAATATGCTGACTTTTGTTTCTTTCACTGATCTCAAACTCCCATTACTTGTGATTACCTATTTCCCGGTCTCCTTCAACTTGCGCATACCTTTCGCAGCGATATCCCGGCGGAAATACATTCCTTCAAAATCAATCCTCCCGACCGCCTCGTATGCCCGGTTAATTGCACTCTGCAGATCCGGGGCTGTTGCCGTAATGCCCAGAACCCTGCCTCCTGAAGTCCTGAGTACTCCTTCATCAGAGGTTGTCCCGGCATGGAACACCATGGTAGCGGGCAGTTTTTCGGCTTCATCAATACCCTTGATATCCATCCCCTTCGAGTAGCTTCCGGGGTATCCTCCCGATGCCGCCACAACGCAGACCGCGCAGTCATCATGCCATTCAATGGCGCATGAATCAAGTTCACCGGCGGCCGTCCTGGCGAATATTTCAGCCAGATCGGATTTGAGCCTGGGGAGGATAACCTGGGTCTCAGGATCCCCAAACCTCACGTTGTACTCCAGCACTTTAGGCCCCTCTGAAGTGAGCATCAGCCCTGCATAAAGGATTCCCTTGAATGGCGCGCCTTCTGCGGCCATACCCCTCATGGTCGGAATAATGATGTTCTCTATTACAAAAGCCTTCTGCTCCTCATCCAGGATAAAATCAGCCGAGTAGGCCCCCATGCCCCCGGTGTTGGGCCCTTTGTCACCTTCAAAGACTGCTTTGTGGTCCTGGGAAGGGACCATGGGCAGGAAATGCTCTCCGTCACAGAATGCCATGAAAGACGCTTCTTCCCCCTCCAGGAACTCCTCGATTACGATCAGGTTCCCGCTCTCCCCGAAAGCCCTCTCCTTCATGATCGTATCTACAGCAGACAGGGCCTCTTCCCTGTCCCGGCAGATTATTACTCCCTTACCCGCAGCCAGGCCGTCGGCCTTGACCACGACAGGAAAGCTGAACGAACCTGCTTTCAGTTCCTTTTCAGCATCTTCAGCTTTGCTGAACACTCTGTAATCGGCAGTGGGGATCCCATATTTTTCCAGGAACCGCTTGGTGAAAACCTTGCTCCCCTCCAATCGGGCCGCCTTGGCCGAAGGGCCCACAACCGCCAGTCCCGCCTCCTCGAACATATCAACAATTCCATTCACCAGCGGCACTTCCGGCCCGGGGACAGTCAGGTCGATTCCCTTCTCCGCGGCGAAGGACAGCAGGCCTCCAAGATCTTCAGCTGAAATCGGGACATTCTCCCCCAGGCCTTCGGTACCGGGATTGCCGGGCGCGCAAAAAATCTTCTCCACTCCAGGGCTCTGTTTCAGTTTCCACGCGATTGTGTGTTCCCGTCCTCCGGATCCAATGACTAATACTTTCACGTCGCTATGCCACCTTTGGTTTGTTGCTTGATGTTTCCCCTGGAGATGAAGACGGTTTGGGTGGAGGTTCGGCTTTTTCCGGGCTCTTCGGCTCAGGCCTGGATTCTTTACCGGTTTCCCCGCTCTTCATGTCAGAGCCTGATTTTTTCCCGGCATAGTCATTGACATACCAGCCGGAACCCTTGAACCTGATTGCCGGGGCCGACAACACCTTCTCCAATTCTCCTCCGCATTCCTCGCAGATGGTGAGAGGCGCATCGGAAAATTTCTGGATTCGTTCAATTCTTTTGCCGCATTTTTTGCAGCAATACTCATATAAAGGCATTACCCGATCTCCATTCCGGCACCCTTTCAGGCAAGTCGTATCGCAAGGACCCCGTCTTCCGGGGCCATGTTCCGTGCTTCAGCAGGAAACTCCCGCAGGATACAGTTCAGCCCGCGGGTTTCAGGAACCGGCTGCAGGAAACGATGCACAGATCAATCCAGTCCATTTATTCGTATTCCATGGCCCTTCCCGCAGCAGTGGAATATACTGGTACGGGTGTCCCGGGCGCATGACGGGCCAGCCCTTCACCCGGGTTCGTGAGACTTGCGATCTGTATTGTTCAATTTATGGCTGAAATATATGACTCCCGGGGGGTGTTGTCAAGTTTGCCCTGTTCCCGGAAGAAGGCTGCGGGCCCGGGGGCCAAAGCCGGCGCAGCCCTTTCACGGGCCGGGCCCTTGACCTCCCGGCGTTTTCCAGTCAGGCCTTTTCCGGTTAGAATAGGAAAAAGGCGCAAATAAATGCGTACCCATTTAAGGAATAATCAACACCATGCTTAGCAGAAACTTCATCAAGAATAACCTGGAGCTCGTTCAGTCAAAACTGAAACTGAAGGGGTTTGACTTTGATTCGGAACTTTTCACCTCTCTTGACCAGAGGGAGAGGTCCAACCGCCGGGAAACCGAGGAGCTGAGAGCCTTGCGGAACAAGACCTCCGAGGAGATTGCCCGGATCAAGACCACCGGAGGAGATGCTTCTCAAACGATTCTTGAGATGAAAAATGTGTCCCAAAAAATCAAGGGCCTCGAAAATGAACTGGCTGAACAGGAACTTGCCATGCAATCCTTCCTGGCCGGAATCCCCAACCTTCCTGACGATTCCGTGCCCATCGGCCCGGATGAAAGCGCCAACCGGGTTGAGAGGATCATAGGCACACCAAGGTCATTCGATTTTGAAATCAAAGACCATGTTGACCTGGGAGCTGAACTAGGCATTCTGGACATGGAGCGGGCCTCGAAAATTGCAGGTGCCAGGTTTTCACTCTCGTTCGGAAACGGGGCCCTGATGGAGAGGGCCCTGATGAATTTCATGCTCGATATCCACACCAGGGAGCACGGGTCCAGGGAGGTGCTGCCTCCTTTTATGGCCAACAGCAGCAGTTTTTTCGGCACTGGAAACCTTCCAAAATTCGAAGATGACCTCTTTAAGCTGAATGATACCGATTACTACCTGGTACCTACGGCGGAGGTCCCGGTAACCAATATCTACTCAGGGGAAATCCTCGAGGAGGAGCAGCTTCCCATCTGCATGACCGCCTACACCCCCTGTTTCAGGAAAGAGGCCGGCTCTCACGGCCGCGATACGCGGGGGCTGATCCGCCAGCACCAGTTCAACAAGGTGGAGATGGTCAAATACACGACTCCTGAAAACTCCTATGATGAACTCGAGAAGCTGACAGCCAATGCGGAAGAGATTCTGAAGAGACTGGAGCTCCCCTACCGGGTGGTCACCCTTGCCTCCGGAGACATGAGCTTCACCTCGGCCAAGACTTATGATCTGGAGGTCTGGCTGCCCAGCCAGGACACGTACCGGGAAATCTCCTCGTGCAGTAATTTCGAGGACTTCCAGGCCCGCCGCGCCAACATCAGGTACAG
>CAZOGT010000112.1:0-9073 GCA_964579015.1 uncultured Acidobacteriota bacterium
GCCTCGTTGGCGCGTCTCTGGGAGTTTCCCTTGCGCGGGGAGCTGCCCGGGAGGAAGTGATCATGACTGTCAAAGGCGGAATTGATCCGCTCGATGCCGGAGTGTTTCTGCCGCACGAGCATGTCATGTCAGTCTTCGGCGCTGATATTACCGATGAGCCGAGGTATTCCGCCGAGGTCCTGAACAACAGGGTTCGTCCCTACCTGGAATATCTCAAGGGCCTGGGGGTCGGTACCGTAGCTGAGTGCACTACCCGATACTTCGGCAGGGATGTTTCAATCCTCAGGGACATGTCGGAGAAGAGCGGAATTCATATTCTCACCAATACCGGATATTACGGAGCCGCCGGTGACAGGTATGTCCCCCGGTATGCCTACGAGGAATCGCCATCCAGCCTGGCGGCAAGGTGGATAAAGGAGTTTGAAAACGGAATCTCCGACACAGGGGTCAGGCCGGGATTCATCAAGATCGGTGTAGACCCCGGGCCGCTTTCCGACATTGATGCCAAGCTGGTCCGCGCCGCCGCCATGACCCATTTGGAGACAGGGCTGGTGATGGCTATTCATACCGGGGATAATTATGATTGCGTTAAACAGCAGCTTGCAATCCTGCGGGAGGAAGGAGTTCATCCCGGTGCCTGGATCTGGGTGCATGCCCAGAACGCCGGGGATATTGATCAACTGTCCTTTGCCGCGGAAAAGGGAGCATGGCTGGAATTTGACGGGGTGAGTGAGAGCAATGCCGAGTCTCACCTGGGGCTGGTTGATGCAATGAAATCAAGGGGATTGCTGGACCGAGTGCTCTTATCCCATGATGGAAATTCCTATAACGCCGTGGGTTCCGGCCTTCCCAAGGGCTATGATGCGCTGTTGGCCATCTTTGTGCCCCTGCTTGAAAAGAACGGGTACACCGAGGAAGAGATACAGTTACTGATACGGCAGAATCCCCGGGAGGCTTTTACAGTCCGGGTCCGGGAGATCTGAACCGGCCGGCGGCAATGCGTCAAGGGAAGTCTCCGTTATCCCTTATCTCCCTTTTTTCTTGTTAATCAACTTCTGCGCTTTTCGTTTTTTCTTTTTCATTTCCCACTCCTGGTGATCCTTCAGGAGTGCCTGTACGTCATGTTTCGGGGATGGCGGTATTGCGATCTCCGCATAATCCCTTTTGCTGATTTCAATGACGCTGATCTCCTTGTTCAGGAGCTGGTGGATTTCCTCAAGGCGTTCCTTTTCCTCGGTGCTGCAGAACGATATGGCCACGCCCTTGCTGGTCCCCCTCCCGGTGCGGCCCACCCGGTGGACGTAATATTCCGGGTCTTCGGGCAAGTCATAGTTAATGACAAAGTCAACCTCAGGAACGTCAATGCCGCGGGCGCTGACATCCGTGGCAATTAGGATTCTGCAGGAACCTTCCTTGAACCGGCCCATGACCATGGAGCGTTCGTGCTGCTCTTTTTCTCCATGGATGGTAAAAGTCTCTATGTCGACTCTTGCCATGGCCCTGGCAACCCTCTCGGCCCGAACACGGGTCCTGACAAATACTATGATTTTGCTCTCCGGATGGTCGTTGATAAAGCGTTCGAGGAAAAACCGCTTGTCGTCCATTTCGACAAACATGACAAAATGGGAAACGTTTTTTGATACCGGGTCGTCAGGAGATATCTGGATGCGAATGGCCGAATTGTTGACCTGGGAGAAAGCCAGCTTTTTGATTTTCTTGTCTATGGTTGCCGAGAAAAAGAGGGTCTGGTGCTTATGAGTAAGCATCCTTTTTACGTATTTGATGTCCTCGATGAATCCCAGGTCAAGCATGTGATCTGCTTCATCGAGAACCAGGGTATCGATCCTGTCCAGGCTGATGTATCCCTGGCTGATCAGATCGAACATCCTTCCGGGAGTAGTAATGAGAACGTCCAGGCCTTCCTGGAGCTTTTTAATCTGCGGGTCCTGTTCCACTCCGCCGTGCAGAGCGAACACCTTTGTCCTGGTGTTCCTGGCAATGGAAGTGAACACCTCTCCGATCTGCATGGCCAGTTCTCGTGTCGGAACCATTACAAGACATTTGATGCCGGCGAAGCGCCTGTTTTTCTTGCGGCTGTGGATCCGGTTGATAATCGGAATGGCGAATGCCGCGGTTTTTCCGGTGCCTGTCTGGGCAATGGCCAGCACGTCTTCCCCATTCATTATCGAAGGGATGGCCTTGTACTGGATATCGGTGGGCCTCTGGAAACCAAGAAGTTCCAGGTTTTTTTTTATTTCATCGGAGATTGGATACTGGTCAAACTTCATATGCTCCCAATTCTACAGTAAAGAGCAGTCGGCCGTATGAATCTCACAGCTGAAACTTGACGTTCGTGGCCGGGGCTTCCAGAGGCCGGGTGCGCAGATCATTGCGCCTGAGGGGCTCGACTATCAAAGTGCAATGCAAGCCGGATTTCAGCGTCATTCCAGGATTTCTTCCGGATCAAGGGGGTTGGAGACAGGGATGCCATTTTTTCTTGCTTCTATGCCCTTGAGGATGTCCCTGTGGATGTCGCTGCTGATCGGGAAGCGGAAGGCAATCAGGATGGCGATGAAATTGCAGAGTGAAGGGACCAGTGCGTAAAGCACCCGGAGCGTCAGCCTGACCTGTTCAGATTGTTCAATGTTCGGGGTATACCCGGCCAGGCCGAGGATTGAGAGGCCGGCTCCGATCCCCAGGGCGGCGGCGAGCTTTTTTGAGATCGACCACAGCCCAATGTACTGGCCCTCCCGCCGTTCCCCGGTAAGCAGCTCATCGTAATCGATCACATCCGCCTGGATTGCCGAAGGAATTGCCAGGGTTGCCCCAAAACCAATTCCGGAGAGGACCACCAGCACTCCATAAACAACCGCGTCCCCGGGACCAAGGAAAAAGACCCCGATAAAAGCCCCGGTGTTGATGGTCATCGACGCCAGCCAGGCGGCCTTTTTTCCTGTCCGGCGTGATATGGCTATCCAGGCCGGCAGAAACATGATTCCCGTAACGAAGTAGAGGAGCAGGAATGCGTCAGCAAGTTTGGATTCGAGAACGTATTCCACATAATAGAGGATCAGGGTCGCCGGAAGATTGTTGCCGACAGCACTGACGGTGTAGGCTGCAAGAAGGATCATGAAGGGGCGGTTGCGGAGGGTTTTCCGAAGGCCCCTTCGTAACCCGGAAGGGATGGCCGGAAATTTTTGCGGCAGCTCCCTGATGGCAATCACGCACCACCAGCATGTCCCGATGAGGAGGGGGGTGTAAAGAACTGAAATCCAGAAAAACTTGGCTCTTTCCCCGGACGGGCTCTCTGCGAGTCCGAAAAGCCACTGCACGGCGGCAGGAGAAGCGGCCGCGGCCAGCGTTCCGGCGATCAGGAGGCCGTCCCTTATTCCAAACAGGCTGGTCCGCTCGTTGTAGTCAAAGGTGATTTCGGGGCCCAGTGACTCATAGGGGACAGTGACCGCTGTCCAGCCGAGAAAAAGGGCGAAGATGCATACCGCAAACCAGGCCGTTTCGAACCCCGGGGAGGCAGCAGGGGGATTGAAAAGGAGGAACATGGTTAAGGCAACAAAAAAGGAGCCTGCCGCAATGTAGGGCCGGCGCCTTCCCATCCGGGTGCGGGTGCGGTCTGAGAGATATCCGATGGCCGGATCGGTCAGGGCATCAAATACCCGCACGCTCAGCAGGATGTATCCGAGGGCTGCGATATTGATTCCGACCACATCCGTGTAAAACTTGGGAATGTAGACATAGACCGGAATGCCGACTACCGCCAGGGAAAAGGCAGGCGCCGAGTAGGCGATTTTTTTCAGGAGTGAAACCTGGTTTTCATTATGGTCTGGCATAATCAAAAAAGGCTATCTTTCCATCCCGAAGTCCTCGTCGGTCAGTGAAGAGGTGAATTCGTCCAGGGTCTCCTCAGCTTCTTCCTGGTCAGGGACTTTCGCGAGGTGTACCAGGGCATCCCCCTCATGGATCAGGGGAAGGTTCAACTGGCCGATCACCACCCCGGTGAAAGGAGCTCTCACTTCCTCACGATCGTTTCCGAAGGGATCGCTGAGGATTCCGAGAAGGTTCCCTTGTTTAACCATGTCTCCTAGGCCTGCCCTGCGGGAGAAGGTGCCGCTCATGCCGGCCCGGACCCAGCTGATGCGGTTGGTGATGATCGGTTCGCGGGGCCTGGCCTTGTGATCAGCGGCCAGCATGCCGGTGTGCCGCATCAGCCTTACAACGCCCTGTAATCCGGTTCGAATTGCCTTTTCGTTGAAATAAAGGGCTTCTCCTCCTTCGTAAACCAGCACGGGTTTGCCCAGTTCAGCCACCGCCTCGCGCAGTGAGCCGTCCCGCAGCTCAGAGGGCACTACTATGGGGGTCCCGAAAGATGAAGCCATTTCCAGGGTTCGCGGATCATCGAGGCTGGCCCGGATCTGGGGAAGGTTGCTCCGGAAGTTGGAGCCGGTATGGAGGTCAACTCCGAAATCAGAGCGCTCAGCGATTTCAGTCATAAAGAGGTGAGCCAGCCGGCCGGCGAGTGAGCCCCTGGCGGTGCCGGGAAAGGACCGGTTAAGGTCACGCCGGTCAGGCATATACCGGGACCGCTGAATAAACCCGAAAGGATTGACTACGGGGATGGCCAGCAGGGTTCCCCGGAGATTTTGGATGGAACGGCTCCTGAGCAGGCGGCGGATAATTTCAACGCCGTTGATCTCATCACCATGTACAGCCGCGCACACAAAGAGTACAGGCCCGCTTTGCCTGCCATGAACCACATGGACCGGAAGCGTCATCTCGTTGTTGGTGTAAAGACGGGCCATGGGCAGGGATACGGTAACCAGTTTTCCCGGAGGAACTATTCTCCCTCCGATCTGAAAAGGAGTCGCCCGGGTCATCCCTTGCCCCTGGTTCTGGTGCGCCCCGGCCTGGCCTGCTTTTCTATGAAATCAATAATTTGCCCAGCCAGGTCCTTTCCTGTGGCTTTTTCGATTCCTTCAAGTCCGGGTGATGAATTCACTTCAATCACTACCGGGCCATGATTGGAACGCAGTAAATCCACCCCGGCGATATTCAGCCCCATAATCCTGGCTGCCCTGGCCGCGGTTGAACGCTCTTCAGGAGTCAGGCGGGCAATGGCGGCTTTCCCGCCGCGGTGCAGGTTGGAACGGAATTCGCCATCTTTGCCCTGGCGCTTCATGGCCGCGACAACCTTCCCGCCGATGATAAAGCAACGGAGGTCAGAACCATTGGCTTCCTTGATAAATTCCTGGACCAGGATATTCTCTTTCAGGCCCCTGAAGGCTTCAATTACACTTTCAGCCGCCTTGTTGGTTTCCGCCAGTACCACGCCTATGCCCTGGGTCCCCTCCAGCAGCTTGATAACCAGGGGGGAACCCCCGGCCAGCTCAATCAGGTCCCGGGTGTACTTTGTGGAGTGGGAAAATCCGGTCACCGGGAGGCCGATACCTTTGCGGGCCAAAAGCTGAAGGCTGCGCAGCTTGTCCCGTGAACGGCTGATGGCCACTGATTCATTTACGCTGTAGACCCCCATCATTTCGAATTGCCGGACTACGGCAGCTCCATAGAAGGTAATCGAGGCCCCGATCCTCGGAATTATCGCGTCGAATCCGATCAGTTCCTCTCCCTTGTAGTGAATAGTAGGCCTCTGGGTGGCTATGGTCATGTAACAGAGAAGCGGATCGATCACTTTGACTTCATGTCCGGCCCCGGTCCCCGCCTCCACCATTCGGCGCGTTGAATAGAGCTCAGGATTTCTCGATAAAATGGCAATTTTCATTACAATTCCACTCTTAAATTTTTTCAGGCTGATTTCGTTTTCGACGGCCGAATATGTATGATTTCTCCGGAACGACCTCAATGCCTCCAAGTGCTGTACGGCCGAGCAGCATTCGGAATCTCATCCGGTTTCGATTGCTGAGTGTAATCTCAACAGGCCAGCATCTTACGCCAAGACGGACATTGGTTTCAATCACGTAGCGCATTTCCCGGTGTCCGCCAGAATCACTGACCTGACGGTAATCTTTTACCGGTTGTTCACATATGACTTCGCTGTCCCTGCGTCCCTGCAGGGGATGAACGCCAAAACGAACCATCCGGAGACCTTCCCGTTCAAAAGGCTCAACGAAAAATGTGTAGATGGATGAAGTTCGGGCCCCGGTATCAACCTTTGCCTTTATCGCCGGGATACCCAGATCCGGCAGTTCCAGCCATTCACGCCAGCCGATTTTTATTCTTTCTGTCATGCCCTCCAGCCCCCGGGAGGTTCCCCCGCCTCGCAACTATTTCTCCCTGTGCAGGTGAACATCCATCTGGGGAAAAGGAATGCTTATACCTTCCCTGCTGAAGGTATTGTAAATCTTTTCATTCATGTCGAAATATACCCCCCATTAGTCACCCGCTTCGACCCAGGCCCGCATCACGATATTAACGGAGCTGTCGGCTAATTCCGATACCGCGATGAAGGGTTCGGGTTCCTGCAGAATCCTGGGGTCGGCATCGAGCAGCCCCCGGACAAGGGCCTTCGCGCTGGAAACGTCTTCCCAGTAGGCAATGCCGAACGTCATATCCACGCGCCGCAGGGCCTCAGTGGAGAAATTGGTCATCGATCCGGTTGAGAGCCCGCCGTTGGGAATGATGATGGTCTTGTTGTCCGGCGTCTTGAGAATCGTGTTGAATATAAAGCAAGCTCGGATATTAGATTCAGGTAGTATTCCGGATTTTCCATAATCACCTTCTTTTCTTTAATTTAAGAATCTGCGCCGGACTGTTGAAGATGGTCCGGATGTATTGATCGCACAAACATCATATGCCTGAACACCGGAGTTTGTCCCCGCCCCAGGTGAAAAAATTGATCAGCCGGAGACGGTTGCCTCCTGACAAAGCAAGTCCGCGTTTTTCTTCGAGCATTCTCCGCAGGTGCCTGAAATGGCGGCAGTCCGGTCAGTAACAGATCCGAGATCCAGGACGTTATCAGGCAGAACTGCCCGGTCAAAGTCCGGCCATTCGAAGTCAATTACCTTACCGCATGAACTGCAGATGAAGTGGTGGTGCAGTATCAGGTTGGCCTCGTACCTGGCCTGGGAACGGACTGTCTTGAGCCTCCTGATGAGGCCGTGTTCCTCGAAAGTGGCACAGGTGCGGTACACAGTATCAAGTGAGACTGTCGGCATTTCGCCGCGGAGCCTGCTGAAAATCGTTTCCGCTGAAGGGTGGTCTTTCGATTCCACCAGCAGCAGGTAGATACTGAGGCGCTGGTGGGTGATCTTCAGCCCTGCATCTGCGCATTTCGCCTTGAAGGCCTCGGTGACCGCTTCGAGCTGGCTGTCCCTGCATATCGCCAATGACATTCGATTTCCTGCTTTAGTAAAAATGACTTCAAGTAACGGGATAATGCCGGCTGCATCCTGTCTCCGGCAGCCGGCAGGTTCTTCTACACGTCCATGTCGGCAGGTTCGAAATATTCTTTCGGATGACTGCAGCAGGGGCATTTTGGTGGAGGCTCCGTCCCGGTGTAGGTGTAACCGCACAGGGAGCATTTCCACTTTATTGGTTCACTGCGTTTGAAAACAGTCCCCGTTTCAACCATTTCCAGCATTCTTCTGTACCGTTCGCGATGCTCTTCTTCCACCTCTCCGATTTGGGTGAAGAGCCTGGCTGCTTCCATGTTCCCCTCTTCCTCAGCTTCCCTGGCGAAGGTGGGATACATGGTTTCAGTCTCATAATGTTCGCCGGCTATGGCCTCCTTCAGGTTGGCCGCTGTATCTCCAATGCCGTTCAGAAGCTTGAAATGGTCGTTGGCATGCCGCATTTCATTGATTGCTGTTTCTTCAAAGATTTTTGCAATATAGTGATAGCCTTCCTTGCGGGCAGCCTTGGCAAAGAAGGTGTACTTGTTCCGCGCCTGTGATTCACCGGAAAAGGCAGCCTTCAGGTTCTCAGTGGTCTTGCTCATCATGGTCTCCTCAAAAGTCAGGTCGATATGCTTGGTTTTAACAATATTAGTTCCTTTTACTATCAAAGAATTGTTCCTGTTTACACTGATTCCGTGACCATGTCAAACCAAAACTGATTTCTGCGTAATGGGTTCTTTCAGTGATCCTTCTCACCCCCGAGAAAATGGGTGACTCCGGGGAAGATTTGTCTTGACATCCCGGCGGACCGTATCGTAGGGTTGGTAACATTAGGCAGGGGTGGCCCCGGTATGGGCCTGAGAGCAAACCCTTAGAACCTGACCTGGTTAATGCCAGCGTAGGGAGACCCGGCAGGTTTCTATCTTTCCCCATGATTCCAGGGTTTTCCCCCTGTCCTGTTTCCACAACTCAAGGAGGAGAACCATGCTAAGCGAAGTCACGATCAGCCGGGCCATTATTGATTCCTATTTCAAAAAGCTTACCGACAACCTCGAGGTTGATGTGGCCATTGTCGGAGGGGGCCCCTCGGGAATTGTTGCCGGGTATTACCTGGCCCGGGCCGGGATAAAGACGGCTATGTTTGAAAAGAAGCTTTCCATTGGGGGAGGCATGTGGGGCGGCGGGATGATGTTCAACCAGATCGTAGTGCAGGAGGAGGGAAGGGAGGTCCTTGATGACCTGGGCATTGAGCCTGAGCTCTACGAGGAAGGCTATTATATCGTCGACTCGGTCGCCGCGGTTGCCGCTTCCCTGCATTACGCGGTCAGGGCAGGCCTTCAGGTGTTCAACCTTGTTACAGTGGAGGATGTCATTTTCAAGGACAGCAGGGTAGCAGGCCTGGTCATAAACTGGTCTCCGGTTGAGATGACCGGGCTGCATGTGGATCCCCTGACCATCCAGGCCGGGTATGTGCTGGACGCCACGGGCCACCCATCCAATGTAAGCGCCACCCTGGCCAGAAAAATGGGAGTGAAGCTGGATACCAGCACAGGCGGCCTGGTCGGCGAAAAATCCCTGGATGCGGAAAAGGGGGAGAGGCACACCGTTGAGAATACCCGGGAGGTTTATCCCGGACTCTATGTCTCCGGCATGGCTGCCAACGGAGTCTGCGGGGGCCACAGGATGGGGCCGGTTTTCGGCGGGATGCT
>CAZOGT010000113.1:0-9059 GCA_964579015.1 uncultured Acidobacteriota bacterium
TGCCGGCCGGGGAATCGACCCCGATAGCGATACCGACCCCGACCCCGAGATGGAAAGCGTGGCATAAGCTTCCAGCTTATGTTCGTTTCTGGTGACTTTCCCTTATTGGTGACTTTAAGGTCCGGGAATCCGGCCGGGGGTTCACCCTTTCCGCAGGCCCCTATGGAATCCCGCCGCCCAGTAACAGGCTCCCCTGAAGAGAAGGGGGGAGAGGATAATTGCCTTGAAGGAAGAGCCGGGACTGGTCCTGATCACCCTTCTCAGCACAAACAGGGACCGGTAAAAGGGGAGGAGAAAGCTGATCCATCTCAGTTTTACGAGGAAGGTTCCCCTGCCGCTCCCTGCAAGCCGGAGCCTTCCCGCCCAGAATCCCAGGCTTTGCAGGTGTTCATGAACATCTTTCCACCCTGACCTGTGCCTGTGACAGGCAGAAGTCGTATCGTCCAGGTAGAGCTTTCCCTCGAAAAAATCTGAAAGCAGCATGTCTTCCGACATGGCGAAAGAGTGGTCGAATCCCGGGGAGTCGAGAAAAACCTTTCTCCGGAAAAGAAGGTTGGAGCTGGAGAGAAAGGGCCGGAAACCGCTTCCGGACCCGGGAAGAAACTGGCTGAATTCCATCCAGTAAAGAATGGTGGACGAAATCTTTTCAGGATCGGCGTTCAGCAGAACGGCTCCGGCACCCTTGATTCCGGGGAGAGTAATCATCCGGCTGTAAAGCCGGACCAGCCAGTTTTCCTGGAGCGTGATATCGGCATCAACAAAAGCCAGGTATTCCCCTTCGACGATCCGGGCCCCCAGGTTCCTGGCCTGCCCGGGGTAGAGACGGACAGGATTATGGATATATTTCACCCCGGGGAAGCGCCCGGCTTCCTCCCGGACCTTTTCGTGTTCTGATGAGTCGACCACCACGATTTCCCTGGTCAGGGGGCCTGCCTGGGAGTTGATGGACATGATGGTGCCGGCAATCGTGTCCTGGCTGTTGAAGCAGGGAATCACGAAGCTGACGTCCGGTTTCCGTTCATCGTATCTGCCATCGCTCTTCATCATATCTTTCTTTCGGGATGGTGTTCCCTTATTCCCCTTAACCCGTCGAGCGCCCCGGCGGCTACGGCCCCGGCCCTCCCAAACCTGAGGCTGCCCGCGGACCAGAGGAAGGATCCGGCCATGGAAGCCAGGCACCTGAGCCATTTTCCCGGCCCGGCCTTCTCCTTTTTCAGGAAATAGATGCTGTTTCTCCTGGTCCAGTAGATTTTTTTCAGGGGGTCTCCCCTGGTTCCCATGCCGATGTGGTGGCGCGCCCGGACCCAGGGGATGTAAAAGGTGGGGAATCCTTTCCTGGCAGCCTGGTGCATGAAATCCACCTCTTCATGGTACATGAAAAAATTGGGGTCAAACCTGATTCCCGCGTCAAAGACTCCCCGGTGGATAAGCAGCAGGCTTCCCAGCAGGATCACGTTCTCCGCGGGCCTGTTCCAGGGAGATGAATCAGCGGGAGCGTTTTTACCTCGCAGCCTGGTCAGGACATGGGACCAGGTCAGCTCTCCCCAGGCGGCTTCAAGCCTTGCCGGGTCGTCAAGGCGGACAATGGCCGGCCCGAAAATGCCCGGTCCTTTTTCCGCGGCGAACGCCACCAGTGACGATACGGTGTCCGGTTCAAGGATCACGTCATTATTGAGGGCCAGGAAGAAGCCGGGGCCTGGAGGAGAGGAATTCTTTTCCAGGTATTCCATGCCGCGGTTAAGAGCTTCTCCGTAACCGGCATTCTCCTCGAGCCGGAGCAGGCCGACCCCCGCGGGGAGCCGGGAGGCTGAACCGTCGGAGGACGCGTTGTCAACCACCAGGACCTCGATGCAGGGATAATCAGAGGCGAGCAGGGATTCCAGGGCGGGCCCGAGGAAATCTCCCCCATTCCAGTTGACACAGACTGCGGCTACTTTCGGTACTGTTTGCATAATGTTTTAAGCGGGACCAGGCTGTCTGCCCTGATTTGAGCCCTTTTTTTCCAGGCATGGGGCCCGGCGGCCATGCCGTCCCTTATTCCCTTGAGGAATTCCCGGGTGAAGCCGGCTTTGAAGAGGTGGAAGAGAAGGCTCCTTGTCCACCCGCAGGCCAGCCAGGGCAGGTGGCGGAGGGGCTGCCAGGTGACCATCAGCAGCCACCGGTTCCTGGTTATCCAGTAGACCCTCCTGCCGGAGTAGAACGAAAGCGATTCCCTGTCCCTTTCCCTGGCCGGATCAGATGCCGCCTCCCGGTGTCTGACTATGGCACCGGCCAGGTAGGTGCACGTAAAGCCTGCTGACTGCAGCCTCAGGCTGAGGTCTACGTCCTCGAGGTACATGTGGAAACTCTCGTCCAGCAGGCCGGTCTTCCCCAGGGCATCCATCCTGTAGACCGCCGCGCCGGCTGAAGCGGCCAGGACCGGCTGATCGAAGGGAAAGGTGTCACGGGGAAGGCCGTTGCCTCTTTTCAGGGGCATTCCGGTACGGAGGTAGAGGTCCCCGGCGGAGTCCAGGACAGCAGGATTATAATAGTTGACTATCCTGGAGGCAAAGAACCCGGATTCAGGATATTTTCGGATCCCCTCCATGACAGCCGCGGCCCACCCGGAATCCACTTCGGTATCATTGTTAAGCAGGGCGGCATAAGGGGAACCGACCCTCCGGAGGCCCAGGTTGGCGGCTTTCGCAAATCCTGAATTTTCAGGAACATAAAGTATTCCCGCTTCGGGAAATTCATTCCTGACCATCTCCTTCGTGCCGTCAGTTGACCCGTCATCAACCACGATGACCGAGCATTTCCTTGTACCTTTTTCCAGGGAATCAAGGCAGCAGCGAAGCAGGTTTTTTCCGTTCCACGTAGGGATCACCGCGGTAAGCTCCGAGTCGAACCCGGGAGGCGTCCATTCCGCTTCAGTCATTTTTTCCACGGGAAAGCTCCTTCCGGTAGAATGCAGACCTTTTTCCTTCGAAACCTGTTACGACTCCTTTCAGGTACCAGTAGCTCAGCAGGTCGGGATAGAAGCGGGAGAGGTCGGGCCGGTTCATTTTTTCGGTCAGGCGGCATGCCTGGAAAATGACAGCCATCTGCAGTTTTCGGCGAATGCTCCGGCGGGGCATCCTGTTGACTCCCAGGAAATCCGCTGTTTCCGGATGCTTTTCGAGCAGGCAGCAGGCCGAGAGTCCTACCTGGTGCTGGCGTTCGGCAAAGGAAGCCAGATTTGTGGGGTGGTGGTGGAAAGCCCCGGCTTCGGGCTGGAAGACCATCCTGGTGCCCATTTCCCGGAGGCGCAGGCTCAGTTCGATATCCTCCCACCCGTAGACGGTAAAATCTTCATCAAAGCCGCCGGAATCCCGGAAGAGCCCGGCGGGCATTGACAGGTTGCTGGTATAGAAGAAATTGAAGGGCACGTCGTCGTGATCCTTGATCAGGGAGAATCCGAATTGCCATCCCTGTTCGCCGATGAATTCCAGGAACCTGGTTTTTTTCCATTCTTCCGGCCAGGCTGTGTAGCCTATAACCACCCTTGGTTCCGTGTCGCCCCGGCCCGGCCGGGATTCCCGCTGCTTTTCCAGGTGTTTTTGGACCAGGTCCGGACCCGGGACAATATCATCTCCCAAAAACAGCAGGAATTCCCCTTCGGCAAAGCGGGCCCCCAGGTTCCGGGCGGCACCCTGCTTCCGGTTGGGCTGGTAATAATAGCTGACCGGAACCCGGGACCGGGACCTGCAGGAAAAGGCAATATCAGCGGTGTTGTCCGTGGACCCGTCATCCACGATGATCACCTCGAATCCGGCATCTGTTTTCTGGGACTCCAGTGCCGACAGGGTTTCTCCCAGGATTTCAGCCCGGTTGTAAGTGGGGATGATTACGCTCAAGTCCATAGTGATTTCCATGCCAGGGAAAGAGCTTTCCTGAACCCCCGTGCCCGGGCCGTGCCCAGGAATTTCCGGATTCGAGACCTCGGCCTGGCGATTCGCTCAGGCGGGTGCAGCAGCGCGTAGCCGCCCATCCACTGCAGGGAAAGAAGTTCCCGGCGGCATCTTTCTTCAGCCCCCGCGGATGCCGAGTTGAAGCCCGCCGCTTTTTCCCTGTATTCCCTGGTATCAAACAGCTCCCCCAGGCCCAGGGTTTCGAGCAGGCGCGCCTCGCTATCAGTATAGCTGGAATCCTCAACAATAGGCCTCAGGGGATCCCGGAAGAGGGAGATGATCTCCTCATCCTCCATTACTCTCCGTGACTGGATGGCCCGGCGCTTCTCCAGGATATCGGGCAGCATCGCGATGGTGTCATCCACAGCCACCAGGTGATTCAGGGCGTCAAGGAGGGACAGGAAGGCGGATTTGTCTCCCGATTCCAGGGCCAGGCGGGCGTCTTCCCAGAGGTAGAAGGATTCCCTCCTTACCCCTGAGCAGCGCACGGCTCGCCGCAGTGCCATCATCAGGGCCATCGGGAAGATTTTTTTGACGGCGGAATCGCTGTAATTCTTCAGGATGGTCAGCAGGGCGTTCCGGTGCATCAGGTAGCGCATCCTGGCGTTGTCCTGGGTCTGGAAGGTCGCGTGCCCTTTATGGTAAACCACTGAATCTCCCTCCAGGACGACCCGGCTGCCGGTCAGCCATAATCTCCAGCCCAGGTCCACATCCTCGTACACGGCGAAAAAATCCTCGTCGAACCCGCCTGCCTCGAGGAAGGTGTCTTTCCTGATAAACATGGCCCCGCCGCAGGCGAAGAGGATTTCGCCGCCGCTTCCGGTTATGGAGGAGAGCAGCGCACCGGTATCCTGCTGCAGGGCATAGCCGAGGTACTGCAGGGACGACCCGTTGAAATCAACATGCTTTCCGTCCCAGGAGAGGATCCTGGAAGCGGCGCATTCATATTCCCCGAGCCTCCGGATGCCGTTGCGTATCCAGCCGGGATCGGCTTTCATGTCATTATTGATAAATGCCAGTACCCGGCCCCGCGCCTTTTCGGCCCCCAGGTTGCATGGCTGGGAAAATCCCCTGTTGACCGGATTCCTGAGGATGCGCACTGAAGGGTGATTTTTCTCCAGGAAAGGCACTGAATCATCGGCGCTGCCGTTGTCCACGACAATGATCTCTCCCGCTCCCAGGGGCAGGAGGGAAGGCACGAGTTCCTGCAAGTGGGCCCTGCCGTTCCAGTTAACCGTAATAATTGTTACGTCAGAGGCGGATAGGGACATGTCTGGATTGTACAATAAGTCCTGCTATTTCGTCGTCTGTTAAGATCCGTTGTTTTTGAATGAGCCTTCTTTTTCTGAGGGTTGAAGGCAGCCTGGCCAGGTTCCAGAGCAGGTTCCTGACCTGTCCCCATTTCCTGGCCGGACTCTGCCTGAGGCTCATCATTGCGGCCAGGGCGGACAAGGCATTCATCCATTCATAGTTTTTCAGGAGGGCGGCCATGTCATTGCGCTCCCCAAGCAGTTCCCTCCAGAGCATGCTCTTTGATTCCCTGGTGGTTCCTCCGAAATGATGGAAGGCCACTGCCGCCGGGCAGGTGACAATCCTGAATCCGAACAGCCGGAGCCTCCACCCCAGGTCCACGTCTTCGTGGTACATGAAGAAGGACTCATCAAACCCCCCGGACCCCAGCACCGCCGATTTCCGGAAGAGGGCGGCCGAGGCCGGGGCGAAGATCACTTCCGCGGGTGCGTCATACTGGCCCCTGTCTTCTTCAAACATTCCGATATCCCAGGTGTAGCCGAGCCTGTTCATGCCCCCGCCCACCCCATTGATGAGACGGGGCCGGTCGTAGAGCATCACTTTGGCCGCGACCGCGGCGATCTTCTCATCGGAACGCATGGTTTCGAGAAGCTGCTCGAGCCAGAACCGGTCCAGCCTGATATCGGTGTTGACCAGGGCCGCGGCTTCGCAGCTGCCGGCTTCCAGCCCGGCGTTGGCGGCCGCGGCAAAACCCCTGTTCCTGCTGAAAGGAATGACCCTGATCCCGGGATAAAGCCGCGCGGCGTATTCCGGGCTGCCATCGGAAGAGGCATTGTCGACCAGCACCACCTCCCGGGGAGGCAGGGACTGCTCCCTGATGGAAGCGAAGAGCTCCTCCAGGTAGCGGCGGCCGTTGTAGTTGATGATGATAATGGATGCGTCGGTAAGGCTCATGGCTGGGAGGACCGGTCCTTCCTCCCGCCCTGTAAGGCCCGGCCCAGTTTCCGGATGATCCGGATTAACGGGTTTCCCCGGTACTCATCGAGTTGTTCCTCCAGGATGCCGATATATTTCTCCCTGGATGCCAGGAGAAAGGCCAGGTCTGCCATCTCCCGGGACCTCGATTCGTTCAGGTCCAGGAAATCGCGGTAGAAAGGAAAGGCTTTGAATTCCCCTGGACAATCTTCAGCGAAGGCCTCCTTTTCCGGACAGTATCCGGGCAAAGACTCCAGGGAGGCGGCAAGCTCCTCCGGGAGGGGGTCGCGGGAAACAAGGAAGAACGTCCGGTAACCGGGAGCCCTGCAGTCCCCCTGATAAAAAAGCTCATTGTAGTAACGGTTGGCAGAGGTGAAGAGGCTGTAGTTGTGCATTGAAAAAAGGAGCTGGGTAACCGGGAGCATCATGAACCAGCGGGGCAGGTACCCATTTTCGAACCTCAGGATATGCCGCCCTTTTTCTTCCAGGAAGAAATCGGTGATCATTTTTTCCCGGGGCAGCCCGAGCTCGGAGTGCTCCTCAAGGAAACGCAGGCCCAGGCCGGAGACCAGTTCAGCCTCGGCCTTTTCCACTTCGGGGGATGAAAAGGGCGCGCCCAGGAGGATCCATTGGGACCCGACCCGGTCAAGCTCCCCGAGGAAGGCCTTCCTGGACTCGGGAGGTATATGCTCCAGGACATCGAGAGAGACCACTATTTCGAAGGAATCCGCGGGAAAGGGCAGGCGCAGGGCATCGCCCGGCACATGTCCGGGGTGGTCACAGTGGCGAAGGTCCGAGGAGATGATCGTTTCCGGCGGGTGGTCTCCCGAGCTGAGAAAATCACGGGACAGGGCCAGGTGGCCTCCCTGGTCCCCGATGTTTCCGCCGGCGTCCAGGATGGAGGAGGGGCGGAGTTTCCCGGCCACCGCACCGGCGAAACTGTATCTCTGGTAGAGGTCAAAGGGGAGGGACAGGACATGTTCTCCGGGCCGCAGGGTGGAGAATGCCTCCACGGAAACCGACCTGACGGACAGGGCCTCTACTGGGGAAGGCCCGGTATCCAGGTGGACGTGGTGCCCTCCCCCGGGGACGGTAAAAGGACCGGAAATTATCTTCGAAGGTGTCTCCCCGGGACGAACCGTGAAACTGTCGAGGACCAGGCTGTTGAAGCGGAGCCGGAACCTTACGGGGAGGGAGCCTTCACTTATTTCAATCCCGACCCGGCATTGAACCGGAGAATCAGACCTGTTGAGCAGGTATACGGATGCCGATGTCCCCTTGATAATCCGGCCTTCGGTGCCCTGCCTGTCCCAGCCGTCCCGGAGTACGGCGATGATGCGCGGGGATTCCTCTCCCCGCACCTCGAGGATATCGGGATCATGGGAAAAGTGGTCATGCTGGAACAGTCCGAGGGCTTCTGCCGTGGCGCTGTTTCTGAAGGAGGCGAGGAACTGGAAATTTTCAGGGATATTGGAAAACCTGAACACGGCCCTGAGGCCCAGTCGTTCGAGGTGGTGGATCCAGAAGGATGGGGGACGTTCAAAGCAGTGGGTCTCTTCATGCTGGTCAAAGTAGAGGGGGTCGGGGGTGGCGCCTGCCAGGAGCCCTTCCGGCTTGAGGATCCGCACCGCTTCCTCGAGGGCGAGGACCGGGTCGCCGAGGTGTTCGAGGACGTCAAAAAGGCAGACAATGTCCGCTGATCCGGACATGAGAGGCAGCATTTCCGCGCTCCCTTGCACCAGGGTTCCCAGGAATGAAGGCTCCTGGCGGAGGGCGTAGCTGCTGATGTCGCAGCCCAGGGAGGTGTAGCCCCGGGCAGTGGCAGCCCCCGGCAGGTATCCGAAAGCGGTCCCGCAGTCAAAGAGGATTCCGGGAGGAGGCTTGACCCGGGAAATCAGGTCGAGCCAGGGCTCCCAGTCCGGGTGGGCGGACCGGTAGCCTTCCTTCGGGTACCCGCTGTTTTCGCCGTGGTAGTATCCCCGCCCGTAGGCCCGGTCCCTGCCGGGGCCTGAAGCAGTCCCGGCCTCTCCCGCACCTGGGGCCTTTGATGTTGACGGAGATCTGGTCATGCTCTCTTCCCTGGACGCGATTCCGGCCGAATAATATCCATACTCAAATGATTATAAAAGAGAAGAGGCGATTGTGAAACTTTAATGGTTGTTCAAAACTGAAAATACCTCGGCGTCGGGGTCGGTATCGCAATCGGGGTCGAGTGCGCGGCTGGATGCCGGGACCCCGGATTCACCTATAAGGGACAGTCACCTGGAACGTCCATAAGCTGGAAGCTTATGCCACGGGGGACAGTCACCAGAAACGTTTATAAGCTGGAAGCTTATGCCACGGGGGACAGTCACCAGAAACGAACATAAGCTGGAAGCTTATGCCACGCTTTCCTCCCCGACCCCGACCCCGAGTGTTGCCATCAATCAGGTTTGAGACCGTGATGAAACCCTTCTCACCCGCGAAAATTGGAAAAACTCGGCCGAGAATTTTCTTGACAGCAATTTGTTTATTGTATAAATTACAAGAACTTGAAAAATAAGGGATTCAGGCGTCCCCGTCTGGTCAGGGAGAGCTGGTAAAGTAGTATTATTTAATAATCTCCGGGCCATTTAGGGGAGGAAACAGGTTTTTTTACAGGGAATATTGTGTACAATGCAATATTAAGTTATTATCAGGGGTGAGAATTCTGCAGCGAACCAGAATGACGAAAAATGCGAAAAAAATTGCAACTTTGTCGGAGTTTATGCATCTCTTACTGACGGTTCGCCCGAAGAGCAGAGGCGGTCTGAACATATAAACTCATTAGAAGTATGAAGATAACCCGAAAGTTTTTTAATAAAGATTGATAAAGATTTCAAAAAAATTCTTAAACAACGTTTCTTTTCAAGGAGGAATTTAGAT
>CAZOGT010000114.1:0-9006 GCA_964579015.1 uncultured Acidobacteriota bacterium
ATCCTTCCGGGATCAGTTCAAAAAATCACCGCCTCTTTTTCCCGATTATGCTGCCTATCCTTCGGGAGAAATTGAATATCCTGCCGAGAGCCAGTCCCCCGGGCAGCCTGTACCTGCCGATCGCCTGGCATCCAACGGCAGCCGCGCACCCGCACTGGCTGCAGTCCGGCCTGCCCCCCAGCTGGCAGGGCGTTACCCGGGTCACGAGGTCAGAGGAAAGACACTCTGTTATGCCGGCAAATATGCACTCTGAAGGGTTGCGGGGAGGATTCAGGTAGGCTTCGATTATCAGCCGGTTTTGCCTGACCTTGGGATAAATCCCGCCGAGCCGCTCCAGTTCATTCACCGCCCGGAGGCGCAACTCCGGAGAAAGGATTTCAGGAGAGGATTCCCCTTCCTGCGGGGTGTAGAGGCTGAACCTTATCGAGGAGACCTCCTCCAGGGCCCCCCAGAATTCAACAAATTCCTGCAGGGAGTCCGGCCTGGCTGCCATCTGGGCGGTCACTGTACAGTGGATTAAGACCCTGCATCCCTTGATGTTCTCCAGGATCCGCTCGTAGGTTGCGGGTTTACGGCGCAGATCATGATCGGGCTGGAGGCCGTCCACTGATACAGATACTCTGATTCCCTTTAAATCTTTCCATTCCCGGGGAATCGGAATCACGGCGCTGGTTACGATCTCGGCTGGAATCCCCCGCCGGCTTATTTCCGGCACCAGCCGCTTCAACTCCCTGAGCCTGACCAGCGGCTCTCCGCCGACCAGGAAGAGCAGCAGGGGCCGCCTCCTGTCGAGCACGTCCAGGACTCCGTCAACCAGTTCATCGCCGGTAAAATCCTGTACTGATTCCAGGGAATTTCCGGAAACATGGTCAGGACTGAAGGCATAGCAGCCGGGGCACGAAAGCGGGCATTTGTTGGTTATTTCAATCGCCAGGCATGGGCTTTTTCCAAGAAGTATCCGGCCCCAGGCACTTATGACATTTTTCTTTTGCAGCAAGACATTTCTCCGTTGACGGAATATTTTAGTTTTTCAGCAGGACTGGTTGAGCTTCCATGGAGGGGCGTGTCAGAACCATGAGATGCTGTCAATTATTATTATAGGATTATCAGGTCATGAAATCACACTTGGTGAAAAATTGGAATCCCTGCCGGCGGAAACGGTTCAGGAGAAAAAGAAAAACCTAATAACAAGGGAAGATAGTATAAACTAAATAATTGAACATGTGAAAAATCGGGCTGCGGATTCGCTCCGTTTAGGCCGCCGCATCCATAGATCGACAAGGCTGTAACATGGTAAAAAGGCTCCGAATTACGCTCATCGCAGCAGTGCTGGGCCTGGCCCTGCTGGCGCTGATTCCGGCTGGGGCCTCCCTCTACCTGAACTCCCCGCATGGCCAGCGGCAGATCCGGAAACAGGTTAACCTAATCCTTCCGGGGAGCCTGGAATGGAGCAGTCTTGATTTGTCGCTTTTCAGGGGCAGTATCGACGTTGACGGTTTGCTGCTGCATGGGCCGGAAGGAAAAAGACTGGCCGGGGCTGAGCGCCTCTACGCCAACGTTTCCTGGATGGGATTGCTGCGGGGCCGCATCAGGCTGCAGGAGGCCTTAATTGAGGGGCCCTGGGTAGAAATGGAAAGGGACGCACAGGGAGAACTGGACCTGATCCGGGCATTCAGGAAACCTTCCCCGCCGGAGGCCTCACCGGAACCCACTGAGCACGCGAGCAAAACATTTCCGGATTTTTCCATTGATTCCCTCAAGCTCTCCGGGGGCTCTCTTGCTTTTTCGGACCTGGAATCGTCCATTTCGGCCTCACTCGAAGAGATTTCCATCTGGGCGGAAGCGCTGGTCATTTCGACCCCGGAAGGAAACATCAGGATCGAGATCGGCCGGGGAGCCATCGAGAGCCCCCTGTTCTCAGTCCCCCTGGACAGGTTCACCCTTGCGGCAAACCTTGAAGCCGAACGGCTTTCGCCGCTTGAACTGCGCCTCGATGCCGGGGACACCAGCCTCCGCCTGGACGGGACCGCCGAAGATCTCGGCTCTGCTCCGCGTATTGAGATTACCCTGGACGGGACCCTGGACCTGGCTGGAATCAGGCCTCTCCTGCAGCTGGAACAGGAACTCACCGGATTGGCCGTCCTGAGCCTTTCGGCCCGGGGCCTCCTGGAAAACCCGGTCGCTGAAATGAAGATAGATTACGGCGGCGGCCTGCTCCGGGGCATCCCGTTCGACCGGATCGGCATCTCCCTTTCCATGGCCGACCAGAACCTCGAGATCCAGCAGCTGTCAGCGGAAACCCCGTTTGGAGCGCTCGAAGGAGAAGGTGAAATCGATTTCAGCGATGCCCTTTCCGAAGGTCTTTTTACACCTGATCCAGATTTCAATGCAGCCCGGTACCGTCTGAAGGTCAGCCAGAAAAATTTCTCCCTGCAAGACCTTGAAGGCTTGGAGTCCCGCTACCGGGGGAGGCTGGAGTCCGATCTCACCATCGAGGGAAAGGGCTTCACCACGGAGACCATGGATCTCGGTTTCCGGGCCTCTGTAAAGGGAAGCAATGTCTTTGCTCCGGGGATGACCCGGCCCGCGGACCTCAAGGCCGAGGCAAGGGGAGAATTCAGGGACATGAAGGCTTCCGTAGGGCATCTCAGCCTGGCCGGGCTGGAAGCCGAAGTCACTGGAAAAGGCCTTTATGATGCGGACAGCGGCTCAATGGAGGGGGAATTCAGGCTCGATACCTCAAACATCTCCCCGCTCTTTGCCCTCGCGGGCATCGAAGGCGTCCGCGGCGCGGCGGTTCTGGACGCGTGGGTGGAAGGTTCTCCGGCCCTCCCCGGGGTAAGGATCGAAGCTTCAGGAACTCAGGTGGAGGTCTCGGATCTGTCCCTTGGAGATATCCTGCTGGAAGCCGCCCTGCAGGACAACGGCGATGTCGAGATCAGCAGCCTTACCATCGCAAACCAGGACTCCCGCGCCTCCGTAAGGGGATTATTCGGGCTCCTGGACATACAGGGAAACAGGCTTCCTTCACTGCGGAACGAGTTCCCGCTGGACTTGGTCATGGACCTCGAGCATCTCGATCCATCCGACTTTTCCCGCGAAGGGGATGTCAGCGGAAGTTTTGACGGGAGAATCGCGGCAGGGGGGCTTTTCGGTTCACCCGAAATTCAGGCTGAACTCAGCGGCAGGGACATAACCCTGGGAGCTGAGACATTGGGTGATCTTGAGTCCCGGCTGAGCCTCTCCGGGGGGGACCTCGAGATCGACAGCCTGGCACTGACCAGGAACAACTCTTCCCTGGTTGTCGAGGGTACTGTGGGCCTGCTCGATACCGGGATGGCCCTGCTCGAAGACCCGGGCCTCGACCTGGAAATCAGGAAAGGGAGCCTCTCCGTCCCTGATTTCCTGGAAGGCGGAAACGGCATAATCAGCCTTGCCGGAAGCATACAGGGCAGCCTCAGGGATCCAGGGGGCAGCCTCTCCATTGAGGGCCGGAGCCTGGCCTGGCGGGAATTCGCCTTCGGCGACCTGGACGCCTCCCTGGACATCTCCGGAGGAAGGCTTAGCTTCTCCCAGGCCATCCTGCGGAACGGAAATTCCACGCTTGAACTGTCCGGCAGCACCGCTTTCCTGGCACCGGAAGGGACCGGATTGATCGACGACCCGAAAATCAGGCTGAGGGTGTCCGGTGACAGGTTGGACCTTGCGCATTTTTCCGGCCGTCTGTCAGGCATCGCGTCCCTTGAGGGCGACTTGGAGGGGAGCATCTCCCGGCCGGAAGGATTCCTGTCCCTGGATGGTGAAGAGCTCGGTTTCTGGGGTCAGTCGGTCAACAGCCTCGAGGTTCGCCTTGAAATGGACGGCGAGTCGATCCGGCTGGAGCGTTTCCTGGCTGAAATTGTCCCGGGAGAATCCATTGCCGGAACCGGAACGATCGATCTTTCCAGTGAAAACTACCAGCTGGAGGTGACTTCGCAGGATCTGACCCTTTCATCGGTTGATTACCTGGCCGGAAACGGCAGCGTCGAGGGAGATCTGAGACTCGAACTGTCCGGCCGGGGCAGCCTCGATGATCCCGGGGTGGAAGGGCGCCTGTCCGCTTCCAATGTTCTGATCAATCAAAAAAGGCTTGATGATATCCTGCTGCGTATGTCCCTGGACAAGGATTCCCTGCAGTTATGGGGCCAGCCGGGATTCGATCTGCATGCCCGCTACTCACTCGATAGCCGGGAATTCTCCGCTTCCGCCCTGTTGGTATCCACCCAGCTTGCGCCATATTTCAGAATACTGGGCCTCGAATCCTTAACTGGAGAAGTTGACGGAAATATAGAGGCCTCCGGAAGGATCGGCGATCCGGATTCAATTACAGTTGATGCTGAATTGACTGACCTGACCATTTCAGATGGTGATCGGGATTTGCTCTCCGCATCCGGGATCAGGACCGGTCTCAGGGACGGAGAGCTGATACTGCCGCGGACCGGCTTCGAGGTGCTGGGTGAAGGAAGGCTGGACCTGGAAGGACGGGGAGACCTGGAGGGGAACATCGACATTTCCCTGCGGGGAACCGTTCCCGCCGCAGGGATAAGCCCGTTTTGGGACCATGAGGATGAATTGGATGGAATCCTGCGGATCGACATGAAGCTGGAAGGGCCCGCCGGCAATCCTTCCGTTTCCGGAAACCTGGACCTTGAGAAAATCTCCTTTTACCTGCCCGGTATCGCCCAGAAGCTGGAAAACGTTTCGGGAAGACTGGTGATGGATTCCAGCCTGATAAGGACTGACGCAATCCGGGGGAACATCGAAGGAGGAAATTTTACCTTAAGCGGCTCTGTGCGGACTGCAGGTTTTCGGCCGTCCATGTACGACCTTAGAATGACCACCAGCAGCCTTCCCCTCGAACTCCGCGGCAGAATGAGCTTGCTGATGGACAGCACCTTCTCGTTGCGGGGACCCTTTGGCAGGCCGGAGCTGGACGGCAGGATTATCCTCCTGAATGGGGTCTATTACAAAGATGTCGAGTTAAGCCTCCTGGAAGCGCTTTCCGACAGGGACCGGGATGTGTCACCCGAATCATTCACCGGGCGGCTTTCCTACCTGAACAATGTCAAGCTGGATATCCTGGTTCGCAGCCGCCGATCCATCCGGGTGGAAAACAACCTCGCCATGATGAACCTGGCTCCTGACCTGCGCATCAGGGGAACTCTCGGCAATCCGGTTATTACCGGGCGCGCTTCTATTGAAGACGGCGTCATCACCTACCGCCGAACCAGGTTCAGGATCCAGACCGGGGTGGTCGATTTTATCAATCCTTACCGAACTGAACCGACTATCGACATTGAGGGGGAAACCGAGGTGCGGGACTGGCTGATTTCCCTGAACGTCAACGGCACACTCGACAACCTGGATTTCAGGCTTACTTCGGATTCTTCCGCAAGCCAGGCCGACCTTCTTTCCCTGCTCCTGCTGGGGAGGACAATGGATGAGATGAGAATAAGCGGGGCCGGGTCCGGAAGGTATGCCGGACAACTGATCGGAGGACTCCTTGCCGGGGCAGTCGGATCCGGCCTGCGGGAATCCACCGGACTGGACATAGTTGAACTGGACTTCGGCGGAGGAAGCGGAAGTCAAGGTTCGGAAGACATCGAACTTACACTGGGGAAGGAGCTTTCCCGCCGCCTCACTTTAAAGTATGGAGCAGAGTTCAAAAGAGGGGACTCAGTCCAGAAGGTAACATCAGAATACAAAATGCTGGAAGATTTAATCTTGAGCCTCTTCCAGGATACAGAAGGGAACCTCGGCGGGGCAATAACCTACAAGCTGGAATTCAGATAATATAAGCCCCTTCCGGATATCGACGAGACAGGTTTTTAATGACTAACAATTCCACTGTGGCATTGATTCTTCTGATGTTGCTGATGGCTCCATGCCTGGGGGTCTCTACGACAGGGCAGCAGGCCGAGACCACTCCAGGGGAACCGCCGGGTCAGCCTCCCATTGTCGAAGATGTCAGAATCGAGATAATCTCCAGCAGGGCGGACACTTCCGAGCTTGCCGCCCTGGCCCGCCAAATGGTATTCATTCGGGCGGGTGAGCCGTTCTCGGAAGAATCCGTCCAGAAAACCCTGACCACCCTCGAGGATTCCCGGATGTTCAGTTCTATCAATATTCCGGATCCTGACTGGAACGACGAACGGATCAGCCTGACTATCCAGCTGGAACCCTTCAGGAGAATTCGGAAAATCGACCTCTCCGGAATTTTTCCACTGCTCGAAAGAGAGGTGGAGAATGCCATGGGACTCCATCCGGGCCAGGCGGTTGATGAGCAGCGCCTCCCGGAAATCCAGGAATCAGTGGTCAGCCTGTTCAGGGAGCATGGCTACATTGACCCACAGGCAGATATCACCTTTTCCGTCATTGATCAGACAGGGTCTGTCGATATCCGGGTCGATGTTGATAAAGGCCCCTATTACAAGATCGATCATCTGGCAATCGAAGGAAACGAATCTTTCTCTGATTTTCGCCTGAAACTGAGGACTGAAGCCTGGATAAAATCCCTTTTTTTCAGCGACCTCAAAAGGTTTTCCGAGGATGCCGTTAAAGATGACACAAAAAACCTTCTCGATTTTTACCGTTCCAAGGGGTATCCGGATGCCCTGATAACTCCGGTCATCGAAAAAGACCCTGAAGAGGCTTCAGTCCGCATCATCCTCCAGGTTCAGGAAGGCCCCAAATACGATATAGACTTTACCGGCAACCAGGAATACTCGGCATGGTGGACTCTCAGAGACGATCTCAGCTTCGAATACGGAAACGAGAATGACTATGGCCTCTCCAGAAGTATCCGCCGCATCCGTGACCGCTACCGCAGCGACGGATATCTCGAGAGCCAGATCGATCTTGAAGAGAGCCGGGACAGGCTTGAAGGGAAAACAGTCCGCAAGATCGAGGTGGTAATCAACGAAGGCACCAGGTCGATCATCAGAAACATCCGGATCGATGGGAACAAGGCCTTCGATGATGGTGAGATAAAGGGGCAGATGCTGACCGGGGCCGAGGGAATCTTCTCTTCGGGAGGATTCGACCCATCGCGACTCCGGGAAGACCTGGAGGCCATCGAATTCCTCTATTCCAGAGATGGATATCGCAACGCGAAAATAACGCAAAGCATCGAGTGGAGTTCAGAAGATAACGGCCAATCGGCTGAAGCCGGGGATTCAGGCGGAAAAAGGTATGGAGATCTGATCCTGACCATCGAGGAGGGGGTTCAGACCAAGGTGGGGGCCATTGAGTTGCAAGGCTTGACCGCGATTCCGCCAGCGGAAATCCTGGAGAGACTCGAACTCAAGGAGGGCGGGCCTTTCCGGGAATACCTGATGACCCGCGGAGAGAACACCATAAACGCAATGGTTTCCGAGCAGGGATACCCTTGGGCGGAAGTGACTTCTTCTTTTGAGCTGACTGAAGATGAGAGCGAAGCTCAGGTGCTCTACCAGGTTGCCGAAGGGGCCTACACTGAACTCGCCGAAGTCCACTTTTCCGGGAATTTCCGCACCAGGGAGGAGACTCTCAGGAATAGACTTGAAGTCAAAAAAGGCGAACCTTTTTCGATGGAGAAAATCCTCAAGACAGAACGCAACATCAGGGAAATGAATGCCGTAAAATCAGCCCAATTCGTTATTCCCGGGTTAGAGGAGAACCCGGAAAATCCTGTTTTCCTGGTGGAGATCGAAGAGGCAAAGCCTTACTGGATGGGGTTCAGCGTCGGACATGACACTGAAAGGCGCCTTTTTGTCTCCGGTGAAGGAGGGGACCGAAACCTGCTCGGCAGAAACAAGGACCTGCGCGGCAATTTTGAAATCAGTCAGGTTGGGTATCACGGCGACGTCGCTGTTACAGACCCCTGGTTCCTGGGAAGCCGGATTTCGTCCACCACAACTCTTTACGCAGAACGAAGGGAAGCCCTCAACCTGAGATTTGGCACCAGGGGACTTGGAATTTCACAGGTGTTCAACCGGCGATTCCTGGACAACAGGCTCAGCCTGGGAGCCGGATTCAGCATGGAAAAACGGCAGCAATTTGCCTTCGAGGGCGCTGTTATTCCACCCTGGGAGGAGTACCTGTATGACTCCCGTACCTTTTTCGTTGCCACTCCTTCAATAGTTTACAATTCAACAGACTCCTTTGTCCGGCCAAGAAGGGGATTCATCTCTTCCCTGTTTGTCGATCTATCAAGGGGCCGGAATGCATCTCTCGACAATTTTCTTCGCTACCGGCTGGAGTCACGCTATTACTACACCCCTGTTGAAAGGGTGACCTTCGCCTTTCGGGGAAGGTACGGCTTCATCGATCCCTATGGATCAAACCGGTTTGTCCCCGGTGACCAGCTTTTCTACCTGGGAGGGACCTCGACGGTAAGAGGTTTCGAGGAGAACCTGCTCCGGTTTGGGGCGGATGGCAAGGCTTCCGGCGGAATGGAGTCACTCCTGGCAAATGCCGAGGCCCGCCTCGACCTGGGCATGAATATGGAACTCACCACTTTTTACGACGCCGGGGCCATCCGGCGGCCCGAAAGGCCGGGAGCTACCGACAGATTCAGATCTTCAGTAGGACTGGGGCTGAGATATATAACTCCTATCGGGGCTGTCGGCCTGCTGTACGGCTGGAAAATCGATCCGCTGGAAGGCGAAAAATCGAGCAACCTTCATTTTTCCATTGGATATACCTTCTGACGCGAGATCTACCTGGCCGAGCGGACGATTCCCCTTAACATTCCCCTGAACACCAGCTGGTGAATAGGGTAGAGGGCGTACCAGTAAGCCTTGCCCCAGAGGCCCAGCGGATCGAAGATAGCGGTCTGGCGCAGTTCGGATCCCTCTCCGGAATGGTTCACTTCAAACTGCAGCCAGGCCCTTCCGGGAACCTTCATCTCCGCCCGAAGCCTCAAAAGACGGTCGGGACTGAAAGATTCGACCCTCCAGAAGTCTATGGCATCCCCGGGCTCAATCT
>CAZOGT010000115.1:0-8930 GCA_964579015.1 uncultured Acidobacteriota bacterium
AGTGACTGCAGCATCAACTTCGATTTTGCCGGATCAAGCCCGGCGGCAAGCCAGTCAATAGCAATATCAGTGATATTCTGCTTGATATTCGACACGTCCTGGTATTCTGAAGTAAGAGCATGCCAGTCCACTATCCCGAATACACAGTCATATGAATCCTGCATTGGAACCCAATTTTCAAGGGCTCCGACCAAATGTCCAATATGCAGCCTGCCGGTCGGCCTCATTCCACTGAATACTCTTTTTTTCATCATTCTAATCCGCCGCCTCTGTTCTGAATCCATTAACGTCTGAAAACGATGTATATTTTACCTTATTAATGCCATGGCTGATTCAAGCACGGGCCTCAGGATATAACCTATGCCCCCTGTCATCAGGAGAACAAGAAGGATCATGAAGCCATATGGCCTTACCTTATCAACATACACCCCGAATTCCGGGGGGAGAATCCCGATCAGGACCCAGCTGCCGTCCAGGGGCGGGATGGGAATCAGGTTGAATACCGCCAGGATTATGTTAAGCAGGATTCCCACCTGGCACATCAACACCAGGGGCCCCAGCAGGAATTCCGGAACAATCTCCAGCACAAATCCGGACACGCGGATAAACCTGTACACCAGCAGAAAACCTGCCGCTGCCAGGAGATTGCTGACAGGGCCGGCAATCGAAACCAGCAGCTGATCCTTGCGGAAATCAGCAAAATTGGCAGGGTTTACCGGGACCGGCCTGGCCCATCCGAAAATGGGGGCACCGGTAAAGATCCCGATCATTGGAACCAGAAAGGATCCCACAGGATCGACATGGCGGAGAGGATTGAGGCTTATTCTTCCCAGCAGCCTCCCAGTGGAATCGCCTCGCTTCTCCGCCACCCAGGCGTGAGCGGATTCGTGCAGGCTTACCGAAAAAAGAAGGACGGTGATATTTACCCCTATCCAGACAAAGTCAATACCGTTAACCATAGGCTAGGGATGATACAACGACAAGGGGGCTGATAACAAACCCGGATCAGCAGCAACAAGTAATCAGGCCTTTGTCAATTGGTGGTAATGAGCGATGACAGGCGGTTGATCTGGAGGCGCATTTCCTTCAAGTCGCCCTCGATGCGGGTCATCTCCCGGTTAACGGAATCAGTCTCCTTCCGGAGATCTTCCTGGATCTCGGCAATGCAGATATGGTGCTCTTCCAGCAGGTTCCTGATCTCCTTGCTGGTATTGGTATGGGAGATGGCTTCTTCCAGGTCGGATTTCAGGTTGGCATGCAGGGTCCTCAAATTGTAATGGGCGCTGGAGAGTGCCGCAATTTCCTCGCTGTTATCATTGAGCAGTTTCTTTAAATCACCGGTTTCAGCCCGCAAGGAATCGATGCCCTCCCGGTTCTTTTCATTCATTTCGACTATTTCGTTCTGGAAATTATCCACTTCCTCCCGGATCTGCTCAAGGGTGGCTTCCTTTTCATTAATCAGCTGCTCATTCCTGCGCAGCCCTGAACGAAGCGCTGAAGTGAACTCTTCGCTGGAACTCGCCAAAAGGGAGCCCATTGCTTCCGCGGTCCTTGAAATGTCCCTGAATTCTGTACGGATTTTCTGGAGCTCCGCCCTCAATTCCGCGTTCTCATTCATTGATTCGGTCAATTGCAGGCCCACTTCCGCCAGTTTAGTCTCGAAATCCCTGTCCCAGACATACCCGGCTACGGTAAGTCCCAGAACCAGCAGCACCGCGGCAGCCAGCAACCACACCAAAATTGAGTTAGACCTGTCTGATTTCATGTCGATTTCCCCCCAGGTACTTACATTCTATATCGATATGCTCCTTTTTTCCAGATAGCTTCTCTGTTTTAATACTAACAATTATTAACTTCCAGTTGGTGGCCTTTATGAAAATCGCCTTAATTCTTCTCCTCCTGCTGCTGGCACTGGCCTCACCGCGCTTCAAGTTTCTGGGCAGTCTCACCTTTGCTCTCTGGGTCTCCCTTTTTGTAGCTGCAGCGGTCAGCTATCCCTTCATCTTCGGCACCTGGTTCGGAATCAATCTCCAGGTCATGATAGTCCCGCTGATCCAGATTATCATGTTTGGAATGGGGACTACCCTGAGCATCCGGGATTTCAGGATGGTGCTGAAAATGCCGCTGCCGGTTTTTATCGGCATGATCCTGCAATATTCAGTCATGCCGTTGACCGGCTTTCTCCTGGCCCATCTTTTCAGCCTCAGCCCGGAAATTGCCGCCGGAGTCATCCTGGTCGGGTGTTGCCCCGGGGGAGTGGCCTCGAACCTCATGGCCTACATCGCCAGGGGCAATGTTGCCCTCTCAGTAACCATGACGGCCTGCTCAACCCTCGCTTCCCCGCTCATGACACCCTTCCTGATGGAAAAACTGGCCGGGGAGCTGATCCCCATTCCTTTCTTCTCGATGATGGTGTCGATCTTCGACATGATCATAATCCCCATCGTGACCGGAATCCTCGCCCACGGCATCCTCTACGGCAGCGTGGGTCTTTACCGTAACCGCGGCTTTCTTCTCCTCCTGGGCAGCGGTGCCCTGCTACCGGCCGGAATCCTGGTTTTTCTCTTTGACAGCCCGACCCTGTCATTTCTTGCGCCTCTCCGGGGAGGGTTGATCCTGGGGTCAGTGCTGCTTGCCTCCACCTGCTTTTTTAAAGCCCTGACTCCCGGGCGGGAGGGGGATGTTACCGAACTTGTCGACAGGGCTTTACCCTTCATATCAATGTCCGGGATCTGCCTCATTCTCGCCATAATCACCTCCAGGTCGGTTGACCAGCTCAAAACAGCCGGACTTCTCCTTGTTATTGTCTCCGGTCTCCACTGTTTCATGGGCTTCACCACCGGATACTGGCTGGGCAGGATAGCCGGCCTGAGCAGAAGAGATTGCCGGACCATTTCCTTTGAAGTGGGAATGCAGAATTCAGGAATGGCTTCGGGCCTGGCTATCTCCGTCCTGGACAACATCATAACCGCTCTTCCGCCCGCCATATTCGGGCCCCTCATGAATATCTCAGGTTCGGTCCTGGCATACTGCTGGGGAAGCGGTAAAAAGGATAAGCCGCAATAGCTGCTGCGGCGCAGGGGGAGAGATTCCTGCCACCCGCCTGTTCCCTGTGAGATATAATCAGTAATCAAATTATGTTGAGCATAAGTTTTTTCACAGCCATTGCCTTCTACCTGGTAGCTTCCTTTTACAACGGCCTGGCATTTATCAGGCACCGGGGCTCAATGTTTACGGCGGCCCTCTGGTTTTCCGTTGGCGGGATCCTTTTCCATTCCCTGCACATCGTGCTGACTGGCCTGGAAAAGGGAATGCTCCCTCTTTCCGGCCGCCAGGAGGCCCTTCTGTTCCTGGGCTGGACACTGGCCCTCTCCCTGATCCTGATTGGGTTCAGGTACCGGATAACAGCGCTGGGTCTTTTCCTTTTGCCGCTGGTCCTTTTATCCATGTCATGCAGCATTCTGTTCCAGGAGACACCGGCCCGGGATATCCTCAGGAGCAGGCTTTTCTATTTCCACACCACCTTTCTGTTCCTTGCCTATGCCGCATTTGTTGCAGGGACCGCCCTCGCTGTACTCTACCTCCTGCAGGAGAAAGAGCTGAAATCACGAAACCTGAGCGGCTTTCACAGGAGGCTTCCCTCCCTTGATATCCTGGACCAGCTGTTTGCAAATTCCATGCTGAGCGGACTGGTCCTGATGACGTTCGGCCTGGCTTCAGGGCTCTACTGGGCACAGCGCGAATGGGACAATGGATGGCTTTCCGATCCCAAGGTTGTCTCCGCCATAGTCACATGGCTGATATACCTTGCCCTGACCTCGATCAGGGGGTTAACGGGATGGAGGGGGAAACGGATGGCCCTGATAACCCTGGCCGGATTCCTTTCCCTGGTGTTGACATTCTGGATTGCAAATTTGCTGGGGGGCCGGCATGTCTTTTAAACGGGGAGACTTATGCAGCTGAAACTGATTGGGCTGAACCACAAGACAGCTCCCATAAATATCAGGGAACAGGTGACCATCCCTGAAGGCCTTCTGCCCGAGGCGAACCGTCTTTACCACCAGGCTGCGGGAGCCGGGGAAACCATGCTGCTGTCCACCTGCAACCGGGTTGAAGCATACCTGTACGGCCCTGAAGGGAAAGGCGCTGAAGAGGCTGCCATGAAATTTCTGCTTGATTTCAGCGGGGCATCCATCCAAGACCTTGGCCGCTACACATACTCGCTAAGCGGGGAAGAAGCCATAACACACCTTCTGAGGGTGGCCTCGGGGCTCGACTCAATGGTTGTGGGAGAAGCGCAGGTAACAGGTCAGCTTAAGGCTGCCCACAGGGTTTCCAGGCAGGAGAAAACATCGGGCAGGGAGCTGAACAGGCTGATGTCATACGCCTTTTTCACGGCGAAAAAAGTAAGAACCGAAACCAGGATATCAGAGCTCCCGGTCTCTGTCAGTTCCGTTGCAGTTGATCTGGCCCGTAAAATTTTTGAGGACCTTACCAAAAGGAAGGTGCTCCTGATCGGGGCGGGTAAGATGAGCAGGCTTGCCGCCCGCGGATTTGTTTCGGCAGGAGTCCGGGAGCTCTCAATTATCAACCGCACTTATGAGAAAGCCAGCCGGATGTCCGAGGAACTGGGGGGAGAGGTGCAGAGCTTCGACAGGCTCGAAGAGTGCCTGGCGCAATCAGATATCGTGATAGTTTCAACCGGGGCCAGGGATTATATCCTGAGTCCCGAAATGATGGATGTTGCCATAAAAAAGAGAAAGAACCAGCCCCTGTTCATCATTGACATAACTGTTCCCCGCAATGCCGACCCCGCGATCAATGAAATCGACAATGTCTTTCTATACGACCTGGATAACCTTGTCGCTATTATCAATAACCATATGGGCAGCCGCTCCGAAGAAGCTGAACTGGCCGAACAGATCATCAGGGACCATGTAAAAAGCTACATCGAGTACACCAGGCAGATATCCCTGGGCCCCCTGGTCAGGGAGTTGAGGGAAAAAGTGGAAGAGGTCTGTCTGGAGGAGCTCGAATCCTCCCGCGGGGACATGTCCACGGAAGAATATGAAGAAATGAAACGCCTGATGTTCAGGACCGTAAACAGGCTGTCCCATCCCCTGATCCAGGAAATAAAATCCGCAGCTGAGGACTATCCTGATCTGCTGCGCAACCAGGAATTCCTCGAAGACCTGGTCAGGGAAGCGTTCGAGTTCAAGGAGAAGGAATGACGATAATACGGATCGGGTCAAGAGGAAGCAGGCTGGCCATGGCTCAAAGCCTCATGATCAGGGACATGTTGAGAGAAATCGACCCCGGGCTGGACATTACAATCAAGACCATCAGGACCACCGGCGACAGGTTTATGGAGGCTTCCCCGAAGGAACTGGCCTCCCTTACCAGGGGTATTTTTGTCAAGGAAATCGAGGAGGCCCTGATTGAAGGCAGCATCGACCTTGCGGTCCACAGCCTGAAAGACCTGCCTGTGGAAACGCCGGCCGGCCTCCGGATTTCGGCTATCCCGGCGCGCGAGGACCCAAGGGACGTCCTGGTATCGGGCCATCCGTTGAACTCCGTTACTGAACTTCCCGAAAACGCCCGAATCGCGACCAGTTCACCCCGGCGGTCTGAACAGTTAAGGCTTCTGCGACCTGATCTCCGGATTGTTCCCCTGCGGGGAAACGTTGATACCAGGATAGGAAAACTCAAAAATGAAGGGCTGGATGCCGTTGTCCTGGCCGCGGCAGGACTGAAAAGATTGAAACTCGGTGGAAAAATTACCTGTTACCTCGATCCCGCCCAGGTGGTTCCCGCCCCTGGACAGGGGTGCCTTGCTATTGAAACCGCCGAGGAAATTCCTCCAGGACTGGAGGAGATGCTCTCCCGGATCGATGACCCTCAAACCAGGGAAGCAGCCGGGGCTGAAAGAAAATTTCAAATGTCGGCCGGAGAGGGCTGCAATTTTCCCCTTGGAGCATACGCCCGGGTTGGGGGGTCCATGGTTTCTTTTTTCTACTACCTGGGTTACCCTGAAACCGGCAGGCACCTGTCCGGAACCCTTTCCGGTGTGCAGGGTGAAATCGAAAAAATTGCCGACAAGGCGATTGAAGAAGTGATTAAAGCAGGCGCCGGATAAAGAGGGGAAAATGGAATGGAATGCAAGCCTCTGGAAAACCGAACAATTGTGATCACCAGGGCAGCGGAACAAGCTGATGAGTTTGCCGCAATCCTCTCCAACCTCGGGGCTGTCCCGGTGGCGCTTCCGGTCATCAAGATTGTCCCGCTGGACACCCCTGAGCTTCAAAACTCGCTGCGCGAGGCAAACCGCTATTCATGGATCATCTTCACAAGCTGCAACGGCGCCGGAATCTTCCTGGAGAAACTGAAACACACCATGTCTCCAGGGGACCTGCGGCCCCGAATCTGCGCGATAGGGCCGGGGACATCCCGCCGGATTGAAGAACTGGGCTTCAAGGTGGACATGGTCCCGCGGATATTCCAGGCCGAGGGAGTGATCGAGGAATTCTCGGGAAGACTGTCCGGCCCCGCCAATAAAGAGTCTGTTCTGATTCCCAGGGCCTCCAGGGCCAGGGAGCTACTTCCTGAATCTCTGATGAGGATGGGAGTAAAGGTGAATGTTGTCCCCGTGTACCGGACTGTTTTTCCATCGGGCAGGATAGCGGAACTTCGCAGGGTGCTGGAAGAGTCAACACCGGACATGATCACCTTTACCAGTTCCTCGACCGTAGCCAATTTCGTAAAGCTGGCTGGCAGGGCTTTTGACCTTGGCCGCTACAAATATGCCTCAATCGGGCCCATCACTTCGGAAACCGCCCTGAAAGCAGGGCTGAATATCTCAGCAACCGCTGAAGAATCAACGCTGGAATCCCTTGCAGAGGCAATCGCCGATTATTTCTCAGGGGACCAGACCGGCGGAAGCAGGTCCAAAAAGAAGAAAGCCAGGGTGACTGGTTCCTGGCTCTGAATAAAACTCAACACTGGAATTCGTCATGATTAAACAACAGACCCGCATTTTTCTCTTCCTCCTGGCTGTCATTATTGCTTCCGGCTGCTCACCTGCTGAAAAACCGGGGCCTGCCGCCACGCTGGTTATCACGGGGGCCCGGATAGCCACCCTGGACCAGGACCAACCTTTTGCCGAGGCCCTGGCTGTGAGCGGATCGCGAATCCTCGCAGTCGGCTCCCGGGAGGAAATTGAGCCTTACATCAGCAGAGAAACCGAAGTGATCCTGCTGGACGGCGGATTTGCCATGCCCGGCTTTATTGAAGGTCACGCCCATTTTACAGGGATCGGCAGCTCACTCAAGCAGCTGGACCTGACCGCTGCGAAAGACTGGGAAGAGATAGTAGGCCTGGCAGGTGAGGCCGCAGAGAAAGCGGCCCCGGGTGAGTGGATCCTGGGCCGGGGATGGCACCAGGCCAAATGGGAACGGACTCCCGCGATGTCCGTTGAAGGCCTTCCGCCGCACACTGAATTGAGCAGGGCCACGCCCGGCAACCCGGTCCTGCTGGTACATGCCAGCGGCCACTCCTGCCTGGCCAATGCCCTGGCCATGGAGCTGGCCGGCATTACCGAAAAAACCGCGGACCCTGAAGGCGGAGAGATCGTCAGGGACTCCGGGGGAAGGCCCATTGGAGCCTTCAGGGAAACAGCCCAGGGCCTGGTCCGCGCCTCTCTTGACCAGGCGCTTGCATCCAGGACACCGGAGCAGGTGGAGGCCGACCTCAGGGAGACCATCAGCCTGGCGACTGAAGAATGCCTGTCAAAGGGCATAACCAGCCTGCACGATGCCGGCTCATCCTTTGCACTGGTCGATCTCCTGAAAAAAATGGCTGAGGATGGATCCCTGAAAATCATGTTTAACGTCATGCTCTCGGAACCGAACAGCAGGCTGGAAGAAAGGCTTCCGGAATATCGCCTCGAAGGCTACGGCGGAAACATGCTGACGGTTCGTTCCATAAAAAGGCTCATTGACGGGGCCCTTGGATCACACGGTGCCTGGCTCCTGGAACCTTATGAAGACCTGCCTTCCAGCACAGGGCTTCAGACCTGCACCAGTGAAACGCTGAAAAGAACAACGGAAATAGCCCTGGCCCATGGTTTTCAGGTATGCGTTCATGCCATCGGGGACAGGGCCAACCGGGAAGTCCTGGACATCTATGAGGAAACACTGGCTGGAAAACGTGATTCCCGGTGGAGGATTGAACATGCCCAGCACCTGTCGCCTTCTGATATTCCAAGGTTCAGCCGGCTGGGAATCATGGCGGCCATGCAGAGTATCCACTGCACCTCTGACGGCCCCTGGGTAATGGAGAAGCTGGGGGAGAAGAGGGCTGAAGAGGGGGCTTATGCATGGAGAAAACTCCTGGACAGCGGTGCGGTCATCGGAAACGGGACTGACGCGCCGGTTGAAGATGTCGATCCTATCCAGTGCTACCACGCCGCTGTGACCCGCCGCATGGAAAACGGCGGGCAGTTTTTTCCGGGACAATGCATGTCCAGGCTCGAGGCTTTGCAGTCCTATACCATCAACAACGCCTACCTCGCTTTCGAGGAGAACGAAAAAGGGACTCTCGAAGCCGGGAAACTGGCTGATATCACGGTCCTGTCCCGGGATATCCTGGAAGTCCCTGAGGATGAGCTTCCAGGGACCGAGGTACTCTATACCATTGTTGGCGGAAGAATCCTTTACCGGAAAAACTGAACCCCGCTGACTTCGCATTTGCAACACCCATTTTGCAGGATTTACCGAGAGCTGAGTCCAGCCACCGGCCGCGCCGGATCATACAGGGAAAAAACCTGGGTGAGAACAACATCTGAAATCGGAAAAAAGAGGTCACCATTGCGGCTTCAATCCCTCTCGGCGTCGGGGTCGGTATCGGGGTCGATTCCCCGGCTGCCTACGTCC
>CAZOGT010000116.1:0-979 GCA_964579015.1 uncultured Acidobacteriota bacterium
CATATTGAGCAATTTTGGTTCCAGTAGGGATGATTCTCCTAAATATCTGCAAAGGAAGGTATTTTCTGTTTAGCTGTGGCGGTGTTTTAAAAAAGTCCTGTAAAGGTGGGGATAAAAAGTCCGCAGTGTGCAGGTGATTTTTTCATTTTTTATGATAAACGGGGCAGCTGGATTCGGCTTTTAAGGGAGTAGAGGCATCAAGACATACAGGGGACGGGCAAGTAAAGAGGAAGATAAAGACAGGGTGATGCAAAGAACTGACGAAAGCCTGTTGTTCGAGGCGGTGCGCGGGGATGAATATTCTTTCGCCGAGCTTGTCCGACGCTGGGAAAAGAAGATTTTTGGATTCGTATTCCGTTACACCGGGAACCGGGAGGATTCGCAGGATGTTGTTCAGAGTACCTTTATCAAGGTTTACAACAACCTGGACAAATTGAAGGATCCGGCAAGCTTCCCCTCCTGGCTGTACAGGATAGCCCTGAATGAATGCAGGATAAGGTTCAGGAAAAACAGTCGGATACGGGACAGGGAAGTGTCCTGCCGGGAAGGAACGGGGGAGAGGGCTCTTGACGGCGTAGAGCCTGGTGTGGACACCGTAACGCCTGAGCAGATAGCGGCCGGCAGGGAAGAGTTGAACCGTCTGGGGGCCGCCTTTTACCTGCTGCCCGAGGAGCAGAGGGCGGTGATTCTGATGAGGGAGTACCAGGGGCTTCGTTTTCGTGAGATTGCCGAAGTGCTCGGGTTGCCGCTTTCAACGGTTAAATCCCGTCTTTATCTGGGATTAAAAGCCTTGCGGAGATTCATGGAGGAGGCTCAATGAAGTGCAATGAATCAATTGATATGATGATGGACATTATTTACGGTGAGGAGGTTGAACCGCATAAAGCATATGGGTTTTTCAGTCATTTGAAGGAATGCGGCAGGTGTGATGATGAATTTCGCGAGCTTGCTGAAACCAGGGAGATGCTGGGCGGCTGGA
>CAZOGT010000116.1:989-8881 GCA_964579015.1 uncultured Acidobacteriota bacterium
GCTTCTGATCCGGAGGAGGGTTTAGCTGATCTCAGGCCTGTGAGGAGTTTTAACTGGTGGGGAATGGTGCAGAAAGCTGCTGCTCTCGTCCTGATGGTTTTCGGTGCCGCGGCCGCCGGCCAGGCGGTGGGTTGGATTCCGGAGAAGCAGGTGGAACTTCCCGAGGAACAGCTGATTGGAATGATCAATGATATCGTTGTAGAGCGCCAGTCGGAGGGGTGGATGGTAATAGGCAGGGCCCTGGTGAGCCTCAAGGAGGATATGGATGCCCGGGACCGGCTGCAGCAGGAGGTTTTCTATGAGGACCTGAGCGAGATAGAGGAAAGATTCCTGAGGGTCATGGAAGAGAGCCGCCCCGCGGCAGGAGAGGCGACAGGCCGGTAATGGAGGTTTCCTGATGCGTAGGCTGAAATACATATTTCTGGCTGCTTTCCTGTTCCATGGAAGCCTGGCTCCTGCTCTGGCGGTGAGCCCGGAGAAGCTGGAGAAGGTAAAGCGTGATACGGCCTTGTTCAGCAAGATTGTGGGCGAGGTGCTCAAGCAGAGTTTTGATAATCCCTTTGCTCTCAGTTCGGAGCCGCAGGGGTCTTACCTGGAGGGGTATGGGGTTTCGGTTTCATTCCTCCTGCGGATAAACAGGGGCAGCATCCGCGGGTTCTATGGAGAAATCCGCTACCCTGAGAAGAGCGGGGAAGCGGGGTTGAGCAAGGAAGAGAAGCTGCAGCTGGTGAAGAAGATAACTTCTAGGACATTGGTGGACTATGGGGGTACAATAAGAGGGCTTGATGATCATGAAAAGGTATCAATCAGCGCCCATGTGGAAGACCGCAATGAATGGGACCCGGCAGGAAAAATGACGATAATTGTGGTCAGTGGAACAAAGAAAGAGATAACCCTGATGTCAAGGAAGGATCTCCCTGATGAAGACCTTCTGAGGCAGCTTAATACGTTGGAATATTAAACGCTATGATCGAAATGGAAAGACTCAGGACCCGGAAGATGTTTGGAGAGGATCTTGTTGAGAGGGGCATTATCTCCGAGGAGGAACTCAACACGGTCCTGAATCTGAGGGGGCAGTCCCACGAAAAAATCGGGAAACTGCTCGTTGACCTGGGAACCATGTCCGAACTGGACCTGGTCAGGCATCTCAGCTCCCACCTTGACATACCATTCATGACAGCGGAGGAGTTTCCGAATGTCCCGGTGGTGGAAAAGGTGTTTTCAGTGGATTTCATGAGGGAGTGTCGAGTTGTCCCGATTGGAATCAGGGATGACCACACGCTGATTCTTGCCATGTCTGATCCGCAGGACCGGGCGGCGGTTGATTCCATCAGGGTTTTCACGGATTTTGAAAAAATAGACCAGGTGATTGCTCCTGAAAGCGCCATTCTTGATTTGATTGAAAGGTTTTACGGCAACCAGTCCTCCACCCTGGGCCGGATAGTGGAAGGAATGGATGGCGATGAGTTGGAGGGCCTGGCGGACGACCTGGAGGACATTGAGCATTTGCGGGACCTCGCTTCAGAGGCCCCGGTCATCCGCCTGGTCAATCTGATCATTTCCCGGGCGATTGAATCCAGGGCTTCCGATATCCACATCGAGCCTTTTGAGAAAGCCCTCAAGGTCCGTTACCGGGTTGACGGGGTCCTGGTCGACGTGGAATCTCCCCCGAAGCGGCTGAAGGCCGCCGTCATATCCAGGATCAAGATAATGGCCAAGCTGAATATAGCCGAGCGCCGGATCCCCCAGGATGGAAGGATCAAGATGAAGGTCCTGGGAAAGGATATTGACCTCAGGGTATCGACACTCCCGACCATGTATGGCGAGAGTGTGGTCATGCGTATCCTTGATAGAAGCAACGCCCAGATTTACGAGCTTGAGAAGCTCGGTTTTGAAAAGGATATGCTGGATATATTCAACAGGCTGATAACGCGTCCCCATGGAATCCTGCTTGTGACCGGGCCGACGGGAAGTGGAAAAACTACGACTCTTTACGGGGCATTGACCAAGATCAATCTTCCTGACAAAAAAATCATCACGGTGGAGGACCCGGTTGAGTACCAGATTACCGGGATCAACCAGCTTCACGTCAATCCGCAGATTGGTCTCACCTTTGCCGCCGGGCTGAGGTCGATTGTCCGGCAGGACCCGGATGTAATCATGGTGGGAGAGATGAGGGACCTGGAAACCGCTGAGATCGGAATCAGGGCCGCCCTTACCGGGCACCTGGTATTCAGCACCCTGCACACCAACGATGCGCCCAGTGCGGTGGCCAGGCTGGTGGACATGGGCGCCCAGGACTATCTTCTCGCTTCCTCCATACTCGGCATTCTCGCCCAGAGGCTGGTCCGTGTAATCTGCCCTCACTGCAAGGAGAAGGTGGACATTGATCCCATTTATCTGGAGGAAGCTGATTACCCGAGGGAATTCTGGGGCGAAACCTATGAAGGAAAGGGCTGCAAGGAGTGCGCGGGCACCGGCTACTGGGGCAGGCTCGGCATATATGAGCTGATGGTCATGAACGAGGACCTTCGGCGCCTGACCGTTTCAAATTGTGATTCCAACCTGCTGAGGAAAACGGCGATTGAGACAGGTATGGTAACGTTGAGGGATGATGGCTTCAAGAAAGTTTCCAGAGGGCTGACGACACTGGCGGAAGTGCTGAGGGTCACGCAGGATGCATAAGGGTATAGCCCTAATTAATATGATCAAGGGAGAAATAGAAATCCATGCCCCTTTTCAAGTTTAAGGCTGTTACTCCCGAAGGCAGGATGACGGAAGGAACCCTGGAGGCGGTTGACCAGAATGCGGCGTTTGCCAAGCTCCAGGAGCAGGGCCAACTGCCGATAAAGGTGGTTTCCTCGGAGGAGAGGGGGATCCTGGGGGCGGAGTTCATTCTGCCCTGGAAGAGGAAACGGGTCCGGAGGGCGGATCTCCTGGTATTCACCCAGGAATTGGCGACCCTTATCGGCGCCGGCCTTCCCCTGGACAGGAGCCTGACCATTCTTGGAGGACTCACGGAGAATGAGTACCTGCGCGGCATAGTCAAGGATCTCCTGCGGGAGATCAAGGGCGGCAAATCCCTTTCTGACGCGATGGCGAACTATCCGCACGTCTTCCCGAAGCTTTATGTCAGCATGGTAAAAGCCGGTGAGGCGGGAGGCGCGCTGGACGTGATTCTCCTCAGGCTGATTGAATACCTGGAAGAGGCGGAGGAGCTGAAGAATTACTTCACTTCTTCCATGATCTATCCCCTGATTCTCGGTACGGTCAGCAGTGCGGCGATCATCCTGATGGTGACGTTTGTGATCCCCAAGTTTGCGGACATATTTGAAAATGCCGGTGCCCCGGTGCCGCTTCCCATGAAGATAATGCTCGGCATCAGCGGGCTGATTACCGGTTACTGGTGGCTGATTCTCCTGGTCATAATCGGATCTTTTTTAATGTTCAGGAGGCATCTGAATTCGGAGAAAGGGCGGCGCCAGCTGGATACCGCTCTTCTGAGGATGCCCCTGGTCGGATCGCTTATGACCCAGCTGGAGGTGAGCCGTTTCAGCCGGACCCTGGGTACGCTTCTCAAGAGCGCCGTGCCCATGCTCCAGTCGATAAATATCGTGAGGGAGGTGGTAGGCAACACCATAATTTCCTCAGCCCTGGATAATGTCATCGCAGGGGTGAAAAAGGGTGATGGGCTGGCCAAGCCTCTCCAGGAGACCAGGGTGTTTCCGGATTTTTCAATTCACCTGCTCGAGGTGGGCGAGGAGACGGGCAGGCTGGATGAGATGCTGATCAGGGTCGCGGATACCTATGACAGGGACGTGAGGAACACGGTAAAGCGGCTGGTAGCTCTTTTTGAGCCGCTGATCATCCTTTTCATGGGAGTGGTAATTGGATTAATGGTGGTATCGATGCTTTATTCCATATTCAGTATCAACAATGTCCCTCTATAGCCCGAACAGCCGGCAAGGGGCCCCTGAGCCGATGGTATCCAGGCATGGTGCTGCCGGCGGGAATCAGGCGTTATTGTGAAAGGCAAATAAGGGTGTTATCAAAACAGTCCGGTCCGTCGATGGTCCCGGCTTCAGTATTGGATTTTTTAAGGGGAAAGTGATGAATAAGTTTAGTTCTGAAAAGCGAAGACAGAGAGGTTTTTCACTTATAGAGTTAATTGTCGTTCTTGTAATCCTGGGATTGCTGGCAACTATTGTCGGACCCAGTGTGATGAGCCGTCTGGGCAAGGGAAAGGCTGATATTGCGAGGGTCCAGATTGATGGCCTGGAAGGGGCTTTAAGCCTGTTCAGGTTTGACGTCGGGCGTTATCCCAATACCTCGGAGGGCCTGATGGCCCTCGTGGAGAATCCGGGTATTCAGAACTGGAGCGGTCCCTACCTTGAGAAGAGTAGGGTGCCGGTTGATCCCTGGGGCCGGGATTACGAGTACCGTTGTCCCGGGCAGAACGGCGAGTATGACCTAATCTGCTACGGTGCTGATGGGGTTGAAGGCGGTGAAGGAGACAATGCCGATATTGTATCCTGGTAACAGGAAGGGGTTTTCGCTCCTGGAAATAATAGTGGTGGTAGTCCTCCTGGCTGCCGCGTCAGCCATAGTGCTTCGTTCTTTTTCAGGGACTTTTGCCGGTCTCCAGGTGGAAACCGCCGGACGGGACATGGCGACGGTCATGAAGCAGGCGCGTTCATATGCGGTGGGGAGGCAGCGGCCCTACCGGGTGATGCCGTCCATGAGCGAATTTTCCGGAGAAGCGCTTGAGTACACGCTGGCCGATGAATACGGCAGGCCTGTGAAGGTATTCCCGCTTCCGGACGGGGTGCGGTTTGTCGGGGCGGAAGGTTTCGGCGGCCCTGTGCCCGGCGGAGTGAGTTTTTATCCATCCGGCCGCAGTTCCGGCGCTGTTTTTTACCTGCGCAACGAGCAGGGCAAGACGGTGAGGGTGGCGGTAGATCCCATCACCGGGTTCAGCGTGGTGGATACGCTGCGGGAAAGCGAGTGATTCCCGAATCCGGGTTCATCATGCTCTTGCCTTCGATAGAGCATGGGCTGCAAGCCCGGAACAGGTTTTAGTTATGAAAAAAGGGTTTACCTTGCTGGAAATTGTTGTGGCAGTAGCCATCCTGGGGGTTGGCGTCAGCATGGCTATGCAGATTTTCAGTGGGGGACTGAAAAATATTCACAGGATTTCAATGGCCAAGGATGCCATGAATCACGCTGAGAACGTAATGAACGAGGTGCTCAGCGACCAGTCGATTATCGGCCCTGGGGAACTGGCGGGGGACCTTGATGACCGTTTCAGTTATTCGGTCGAGGTGGCAGCCTGGACACCCCCTGACAGCGGCATGCTTCTTCCGGAAAACCAGGCGAGGCGGACGGAAATCCTGAGTGTGGTCGTGGATATCTATTTCAAAGGCGACGCAAGGGGGAAGACCTACAGGGCGGTGTGCCTGAAGACAGTGTCCCCCATGACCGGACCCGGGGGATTTGCTGCCGGGATGGACAATCCCCTCAACCGGCCCTGACAATGGTTTTAGAGGCGGTTTTTCAACAGAGAACTGATTATGTGCTCCAATGATAAGGACAGAAGATATTCCCTGAACGGGTTGGCCTCCGGAGATTCCGGCCGGGGCTTTACCCTGCTTGAGGTAGTCGTGGCTCTGTCCATCATGGGGCTGCTGGCCGTAATGGTTTTTTCATCCCTGCGCCTGGCGCTGAACAGTTATGACCGGGGGCAGCAGCGGATTGAATCTGAAGCGATCAGCAGGGCGCTGGCGGATCATATGAAGCGGCAGATTGCCTCCCTGTATCCATTGGTGCCGACCGGAGGGCTCGGGGTAGATCCCCAGGGGCCCAATGCGGCTGCCGGCAATCCGCTGCTGCAGATGGGCGGTCCCGACAGCACGATGAACCGGGGACAGGCCCCGCTTCTGTTCTACGGTCAGCCGGAGAGCATGACCTTCATTTCAGTCGTTCCCCTTGTCCACGCCAGCAGCCCGGGGCTGGTAATAGTCAGGTATGGTCTATCCCGGGATGAATCGGGTAATTATTACCTGGGAGCAATGGAAATTCCATATACCGGCGTTGAGAGCTTCATAATGATGACCGAATCCCCTCCGGGAAAGCCGTTGCCGATCATTGAAGGGTTGGAACAGGTTGATTTTTCATATTATGGTTTTGACCCGGTCAGCGGGAATTTTCAATGGTACCGGCAATGGAACGGAAGTGTAGCAATGTCTGTCCCCAGTGCGGTCAGGATTGAACACGGCGATTCGGTAACATTTGTAGAAATCAAGGCGGAGTATTCGCCAAATATCGGTGCTGGGAGATCTATAAGGGATATACTGTCGCAGCATCCGCAGCTGCAGGGAAGTCCCAGGTAATGGAAAAAAGGAATGCCATACGATCATTTGAGCCTCAACAGGGGGGAGAGAAGGGGGCCATCCTCCTTGTCGTACTCTGGGTAGTGCTGGCAATGAGCCTGCTGGCGATTTCCTTTTCAGCGACTATCCGTACCGAAGTGGATGCTTCCCGGTACCTGGTGGAGCAGAAGCAGGCCTATTACATGGCCCGTGCGGGAATGGAATATGCGGTATACGAGATCCTTAAGACCCAGGCTGCTGGCGGGAACCAGCCTATGGGCCCTGGCTTCGCGGGAGGGGGGATCCCCCCGGTGATGAGGGGCAGCCTGAGCCTGAACCTGACCGGTGGAGGGGTTGATGTTCAGATTATTGACGAGGCGGGTAAGATCAATGTGAATGCGGCTCCTGATTTTGTGATCTTCAACCTCCTGATAATGATTGGCATGAATGAAGGCGCGGCGGCTGAAGTTACTGATTCCATACTGGACTGGGTAGACGTTGATGACATGCCGCGTCCGCTGGGGGCTGAATCAGATTATTACCTGATGAACAGCCCTCCGTACCGGACGAAGAACGGGCCATTGACGGTCCCGGAGGAACTGTTGCTGATCAAGGGCATAACCCCTGAAATTTTTTATGGGAGAAAGGGCCTCAGCCGGGACGGGTATCCGGTTGAATACTTTGGCCTGAAAAAATATTTTACGACTTTTACATCAGGAGCCGCGATTAACATTAATTCAGCCCCGGTCCCGGTACTTGCCGCACTGCCCGGGCTGGATTACGCTTCTGCTGCGGCGATTGAGCAAATGAGATCTGAAACCCCTTTCACAAATATGGTCGAGCTGGAACAGGGGATAGCCGGTCTCTCGGGAGAGAGTTTCTCGTACCTGGGAATTATCCAGTCCAACGTATATACTCTCAACTGCACAGGCAGGCTTGATAATTCTGATGTAGTCAGCCGAATCAGGGCGGTTGTCCAGGTGGACTCCGGAAGCCCCCGGGGGTACAGGGTACTCTACTGGAATGAGGCTGACAGTGAGCTGTAATAATGAACTTTTTCTGATAAATAATGAACAGGTAACATCTCTATTTTGTAGAATAATAAAAAAGTAAAAATCTAAGAAGTTAATTTTATGTTTAATCTTGATTCAGCTCTGGGAATTGAAATTTTCGGCGATACCCTGATTTTCGCGGTTGTAAAGAAGCGGTATCAGGGGTATTCGGTCCAGGGCAGCCTCGTTCTGAAGAATTATTCGGATCTTCCTGAACCCGAGCTTTACGGCAAGGTTCAGCATTTTATAAATCATCATGCTTTCAACCGTGACAATGTTATCGTGGGGATACCGAGAGACCAGCTTATTCTCAGGTATATAACGCTTCCCCAGGAAGTTGAAGAAAACCTGGAACAGGTTGCCCGCCTGCAGTTCAGGAAGTTTGAGCCCAACGAAGAGGTCTCCTCATACCTTGATTACTCAGTGGTGGAAAGGAATGAGACCACCGGCAGGATCAAGTTGAGAATATCCA
>CAZOGT010000117.1:0-8774 GCA_964579015.1 uncultured Acidobacteriota bacterium
GCCCAGAAATCCACCAAAACCGGGACATCAGCCTGGAGGACATCGCTCTCAAAAGTTCGATCAGTTACATCTTTCAGATATTCTCTCATTTTCAAATCTCCACTCTTTCAAACAAAAGGTATGCGGTTTTTATGGTAGCATAACAGACGTTGACTAAAAATGATTCAGCCTAAAAAATCTCTCGGCCAGCATTTTCTGACCAACCGACAATACTGTACACGAATTCTGGAACTGGCAGGGATAAACCATTCCGACATGGTCCTTGAAATCGGACCGGGAACCGGATTCCTGACCTCAGCGCTTCTTCAAAACTCCCGCTTCGTCACCGCCCTGGAATTTGACAGGGACATGATAAGTTTTCTGGGTAAAAAATTTCATGAGGAGATTCATTCCGCCCCCCCCAGGCTCAGGCTGCACCAGGAAAATGTCCTGAAAGCTGACTGGAGGCCCCTTTTATCGTGCTTCCCTGGAGCAGAAAAGTCACCTCCTGAAACGGCGTCACCAAAACCCAAGGTTATCGGCAACCTTCCCTACAATATTTCAACCAGGATTCTTGAATATTCGATCAGATTCAAGGACCTCTTTAACAGCTTTACCTTCATGGCACAGAAAGAGGTGGCAATGCGGATACTCGCCGGTCCGGGAACCTCTGACTACGGGTACTTCTCACTGCTGATGGAGTTCAATTTCCAGCGAATCCAGGGATTTGATGTCCCGCCTGGCGCTTTTTCCCCTCCTCCCGGCGTTATGTCGCATGTGATGCAGCTGAAGCCGAGGTTTATTGAGGTCCCGTCTCCCGGCCAGTTTGTCGGCCTGATAAAAAAATCCTTTGCCCAGCGCCGGAAAACCATTTTCAACAACCTGAAGCCCTGCTGTGCCCAGCCCGGAAAATTATCAGAAATACTGGAGGCATGCGGAATCCCGGAAAACGCCCGCCCGCAGGAAATAAGCCTTGAACAGTTCCTGGCTGTTTCAGAGGCCGGCCGGACCGTGTTATCCTTCAAACCATGAACAAGCCTGTTGAACTTATCCCTATTGGAGGCCTCGGCCAGTTTGGAATGAACTGTTCCTTGCTCAAATACGGCAGGGATATGATCATGATAGATGCGGGAATGGCCTTTCCCCGAGGTTACCAAAGATCCATTCCAGGTGTCAGCCTGATGATTCCCGACTTGTCCGTCCTGGAGAATATTGATGGAAATCTGCAGGGGATCATCCTGACCCATGGACATGAAGACCATGTCGGAGCCCTTGCCTATACCCTGGAAAAAATAAATGTCCCGGTTTACGGCAGCTCTTTAACACTGGGCCTCGCCAGATCCCGGCTCAGCGAGCGGAAGTTGCTGAACAGGTCGAAGCTGGTGGAAATAAGATCCGGGGAGAAATTCGCCATTGGGCCTTTTTCGATTGAGCCGGTAGGGGTAGATCACTCTTTCCCGGACAGCTTTAGTTTTGCCATAAGCCTGCCCGCCGGAGTCCTTATCTGGACCGGAGACTTCAAGATAGAGAAAGAGGGGCCGGAGCACAATCCCTTTTCTGAACAGGTCCTGTCAACCTACGGACGAAAAGGGGTGATGGCGCTTTTCTCCGACAGCACCAACAGCTGCTCTCCAGGCTTCTCCCCTCCCGAAGAGTCGGTCCGGGAACCTTTGCGCGAGCTGTTCCGCGGAGCTAAAGGGAAAATTGTTGTCTCGGCGTTTGCCAGCAGCATCAAAAGAATCCAGTTTATCCTGGAACTTGCTGCTCAATTTGACCGGGTGGTTATACCGGCGGGACGCAGCATGATCCGGAATATCCAGATCGCGCAGCAGCTCAATTACCTCTCAGTCCCTCCCGAGGTTCTATGCTCCTTGAAAGAAGCGCCTTTTATCGCTTCGGAAAAAATGGTGGTCCTGGCCTCCGGAAGCCAGGGAGAGCCGCTTTCCGCCCTGACCAGGCTGGCAAATGAACAGGTCAGGGAAATCAAGATGGAAAAGGGCGATACCGTGATTCTCTCAACAAGGAAAATTCCCGGTAATGAAAACTCCATCAACTGGGTTATCAACCAGTTTTACCGGCATGGAGCAATTGTCTACGACTGCGATAACGCAAAAGTCCATGCCTCCGGCCATGCTTACCAGGAAGAGCTGGGAAAAATGATCGATCTGGTGCAGCCCGGGTTTTTCGTGCCTATCCATGGTGATTTCCGCCAGCTGAAGACCCACGCGGCTATCGCCGAATCACGCGGAATCCCGGATGAACGGATCACCGTCATTGAGAATGGCGACCACCTTCAGATTGATAAGGATGGGGCACGAATCATAGACAGGCTGACGTTGAACACCAGATTTATCGACGAGGAATTCCTGGATGAAGTAGATGAGATCGTTTTGAGGGAGAGAAGGCATCTTTCTCTCAGGGGACTGGTTATCGTCATGGTACGGCTGGACAGCATGACCGGGATCCAGGTTGGAGAGCCGGAATTCACCTTCAGGGGATTTCTGGACCAGGATGACTACCAGGACATGGCCCGGGAAGCCGGGCAGAGAATCAGCGAGATTGTGAGAAAAACGCCTCTCGCTGAAAAAAGAAACGCTGAAATGTTCAATGAAACCCTGCGCGTCGAAGCCAGAAGGATTTTCAGGAAAAGGACCGGGAAAAAACCAGTAGTGATTCCATTCACTGTTGAGGTGTAGGGAATTTCCAAATGACCTTTAAATTTCCGGTTAACCATCTGACAACCTGATCTTATACGTCCTACGGGTCTGATATTCTATTCGGGCAATCAAGATTCTTCTGTGATGCCGGTTTACAGCGATGAACAAGACTCAGCGAAACAAATATGATGAAGTTTTCGGCGTGCTTCTCCTGATGGCCGCTGTATTTCTCTCGGTAGCGCTGATCAGCTACAGCCCCGGCGATCCGTCATTCAACTCCGCAACCCCTGAAGTACAGCCCCATAACCTCATCGGCCGGGTAGGTTCCCATCTGGCTGATCTTCTCATGCAGGTCCTGGGATTCGTGGCCTACCTGCTCCCCCTTCCCTTTTTCCTGGCTGGAATCAGAAAAATCCGCTCCAGGCCCATAGAAGACCTCTTGCTGACAACAATTGGGTTCATAGCCGTTGCCCTGTCTCTCTGTACTTTTCTAAGCCTGTTTGATCTTCCGGTCCAGGAATGGGGAAATTTTCTGCCCGGGGGGCTGCTCGGGGCACTCCTGTCCGCTCCCCTGCTGGCTGCTTTTAACAAGACCGGATCATTTCTCATTCTGCTTACTGTCTTTATCCTGGCCGTACTTTCGATCACCCGTTTTTCACTTCACGGATTCTCAGCATTGCTGAAAAGGTTTTTTTCCTTTTTATTCCGCCCTTTCAGACCGCTGAAAGCCCGGCATGACGAGAAAAAGAGGCTCCAGGAGCTGAGAAAGCGGCGGGAGATGCTGAAGTTGAAGGACATTCCGGAAGATGACTTTCTGCCGGAAATCGAGAACCTGTTTGACGATGAAGTGGGTACTGTTCAATACGGTGCTGAAGATGGTTCGGAAGCAAAAAAACGGGGCCCTGCCAAATCCTCCAGAAAAGCGGGGGGCGAATCATTGCCGCCGGTCTCCAAGCCGGTCCAGACAACCTTTGAATGGGATGACAAGACCAGAAACAGGGCTGTTCACAGCGAGTACCTGCTCCCTCCGCTCTCCTTTCTTAAGCCGCCTTCGGAGGGCATAGAACCTGACATCAAGGAATTGCAGGCTAAAGCAGCAGCCCTGGCCTCAAAATGCTCAGAGTTCAAGGTTACCGGGGAGGTCAAGCAGATCCACACCGGCCCGGTGGTCACCACTTTTGAGTTCAAACCTGACCCCGGAGTGAAATACAACAGGATACTGAGCCTTGCCGACGACCTGTGCCTGGCCATGAAAGCCGAAGCCATCAGAATCGACAGGATTCCCGGCAAAAGTACCGTAGGCATTGAAGTTCCAAACAGCAACCGAAGGATAATCCTGTTGCGGGAAGTACTGAGCTCCCGCTATTTTAAGGAATCCGAGTCGGAGCTTACCCTGGCCCTTGGACAGGACATAAAAGGGGGAACGGTTGTCACCAGCCTCCCCAAGATGCCTCATCTTCTCATTGCCGGATCTACCGGGACCGGAAAGAGCGTCGGGCTGAACTGCATGGTCTGTTCGATCCTCTACAAGGCTTCTCCGGAAGAGGTCCGCTTTATCATGGTTGATCCCAAGCGACTGGAACTGGGACTCTACGAGGACATCCCGCATCTCCTGACCCCGATTGTCACTGATCCGAAGAAGGCTGCCAATGCCCTTCATTGGGCGGTCAAGGAAATGGAAAACAGGTATCGCCTCCTGGCAGCCCAGGGGGTCAGGAGCCTGGACCAGTACAACACCCTGGCCGCAGAGCTGGCAGGTGAGTCCAGGTCGGCAAAAAAAAATCAGGATGAAGAACAGGAGGTTTTCTCCAGGCTCCCCAAGATTGTGATCGTTGTGGATGAGCTTGCTGACCTGATGATGACTTCCGGAAAGGATGTGGAAGGGTCGATAACCCGCCTGGCCCAGATGGCCAGGGCAGTCGGTATTCACCTGATCCTGGCGACCCAGCGTCCATCAGTCGACGTTATCACCGGACTGATCAAGGCCAATTTCCCCTAGAGGATCTCTTTCCGGGTGTCTTCCAAGATTGACAGCCGAACCATTCTCGATTCCAACGGCGCTGAACAATTACTGGGGATGGGAGACATGCTTTTTCTTTCCCCGAACCATGCCCGCCTCAGCCGGATTCATGGCGCCTATATCTCGGAAAAAGAGATCTTCAAGGTAGTATCGTTTCTCAAGGAGCAGGCCCTCCCGGAATATCATCACGAGATCCTTGCGGGAGACGCCAGCGGAGATGATGCTGAAGGCGAACTTACCCGTTCTGATGATCCCCTGTACGAAGAGGTCGCAAGATTCGTTGTCGAGCAGAGAAAGGCTTCGACTTCTCTCCTGCAGCGAAGGTTCGGAATAGGCTATGGGAGGGCGGCAAAGCTGATAGACGCCCTGGAAGCTGAAGGAATAATCGGTCCGCCTGAAGGACCAAGCAAGCCCAGATCGATCCTGGTTCCACCCGACTATTTCAGCGAATTTGACGACCGGGAGCCTTTCTAGCCCGCGAAGGCTCTATCAGCTTAAAATTAAACACTTACCATTCCTTTTTCCGAAAAACCAATAAAGCGAAGCTTTCCATATTTTTTGAATCCACCCGTCAAACCAGCGCATTTTAGATGGTACAATTTTTATAATAGAAATAAAGTCCAGCAGCCGCTTCAATGGAAAATATTGCATTGGAGGGGATGAGGGGTTCCCTTTTTTCACGGAACAGGGATTACTGCAGGCTAATTGATGAAAAGATACCCTATATTTATCAGCTTATTATGCAGCCTGATGTTCACATCAGCCGCCCAGCAACAGTCCGAGGCGCCCAGATTTTCCGTCAAGGTTCCCACTGTTGTTGTAAGGGTCAGTGTAACTGATCCCCTTGACCGCTATGTCGTAGGGCTTGAGTCCCACCACTTCCAGGTATATGAAGACGGTGTGGAACAGCCTATTTCAATTTTTTCCAATGACGCGGACTCTATCAGCGTAGGAATAATCCTGGATACCAGCCGTTCGATGGGCGACAACATGCTCAGTGCCAGGACTGCTGTCAACCGGTTCCTGAAGCAGGGTTCTCCAGAGGATGAATACCTGCTGATCGGCTTTAATAACCGGATCAGAGTCCTGCATGACTTCACTGCCGACAGCCGGAACATCGTCAACGAGGCTGCATTTGCGGCGCCCGGCGGAGAAACCGCCCTGTTTGACGCCATCTACCTGGGACTCGAAAAAATCAAGGAGTCCAGAAACTCCAAGAAAGCATTGATAGTCATCACGGACGGGGAAAACAATGCCAGCAGATACACCCTGCGTGAAGTAAGGGAATTCGCCAAGGAATCAGACGTCCAGATATACATAATTGGAGAAAGAGGGGAACAGGGTTATGGGCGCAGCATTATTGCCCAGATATCCAGCCTGACCGGGGGGCGATCATTTTTCCCCCATAATTTTAAACAACTTGATTACTATATTGATCTGATTCATACAGAGTTGAGAAATCAATATGTCCTGGGGTATATACCCCTGAACCAGCAGTTCGACGGGGAATGGAGGGAACTCACGGTTCAGCTGAGTCCGCCGGAGGGCATGCCGAAGCTTCACATAAGGACAAGAGAAGGCTATTACGGCCCCAGGCAGATCAACTGACCGTCGAGAATCGCTGTCCTGGCGCAAGATGACTTACAGATGATTAATAACGGAAAGGTTCTATTAACCCTGCTTCTTCTTTCAGTCCTTTCCCCCTTGGGGCAGGACCAGGGCGAAGTCCCTGTCTTCAGGGCCGAAGTAAACCAGGTGATCATTTATACCTCGGTTTACGATGGTAACAGCCAGCTTGTATCAGGCCTCACCGCTGATGATTTCCTGGTATTCGAAGACCGGGTTGAGCAGGAAATTATCAATTTCGCCCAGACCGACATCCCTTCCTCGATCGGGATTGTACTCGACAGCAGCGGAAGCATGAGAAACAAGATAGGCAAAGTCGAACAGGCCATCGAGCTTTTTCTTTCGTTCGACAACTCCCAGAATGAATTATTCCTGATCAGGTTTGATGACGAAGTCGAGCTGGAAGAAGATTTTACCCGGGACATTGAAGACATCAAGGATGCCATTTCCAACATCATTATCAAGGGAGGCACCGCCCTTTATGATGCTATCCATCTTGCAACGGAAAAAGTTACTGAAGGAACGGAACCCCGGCGGATTCTCCTGGTCTTCACTGACGGCGAGGACAAGGACAGCTACTATGAACTCGAAGAGCTGATCGGAAAAGTTGAAGAATCAGACTGCCTGATTTTCATCGTGGCCTTTCTCGACAATGACCTGAGTGAGGACAAGGGTTTTTTTGGTCTTTTCAAGTCAAAAAAACAAGAGGTCAGGGATGAAATCGCCTCAATCACGGATTCCACCGGGGGCAAGGCCTTTTTCCCCAGGGAGGTTGAAGAACTGGACCCGATTTTCAGGCAGATTGCCGAGGAGCTCAAAAACCAGTACCGGATTTCCTACGTACCTTCCAACGAGGACAAGGACGGCGCCTGGAGAAGAATTGACGTTCAAGTGAAAAACGCCGAAGAAAAAGGCCTTAAGGTCAGGGCGAAAAAGGGCTATTTCAGTGACGGGGAAAAACAGCCGAGAGTCCGGAGACTCGAATAAGCCGGAACGAAGGAAATGACTCCCGGTCCCTGCCGTGTTCCCGGCCCGTATGATGAGATAGGCGGATCAGGCCTTGAACAGTTTTCCAACAGCGCCCTGCTGCTCGACCTCCACAAAAACCGTAAGTTTGTCTCCGGCCTGGATAACCGTGTTCCCCCTTGGTATCATCAGCCGCTCATCCCTGAGAAGCGACACCACTATACAGCCCTTTGGCAGCGGCAGGACAGCCAGTGGCTGGCCATCGGCCAGGCACCCGTGCTGCACCTCAAATTCAGAAAACCTGTTTCCGCTGTGACTGACCAGTTTAGCCTGGGCAACCCGGGCCTTTATATCCATTTTTCTGATTGATGAGAGATGGTAAGCCCGAACAATATCCCGCCTCCTGATCACCCCGATCAGTTTCCGGGGATTACTCCGTTCAATTACCGGCAGGATGCCGAGGTCCCTGGGACGCATCTTTTCCAGGGCTGCCGACATTTCATCCTCCGGGAAGACTGTTACCAGGTTCCTGGAAGCCATGTCTCCGACAGTCCGTTTCTCGTCACTCCCTTTTTCACTCTGCAGGGCCTCATCAAGATCGGAAAGGCTGATTATTCCGGTAAGCTCACCCGTTACACTCAGTACCGGGAAAGAATTATGCCTGTGGGTCTGAAAATGCTGAAGAAGCTCTTTGATGCCCATGGTTTCCAGAACCGGGGCTGAAGCCGCACTCATCACCTCCGAAACCCTGATGCTCTGCATCAGGTCGATATCCCGGCCCCTGGAAAGCCTGATACCTTTACGGCTCAGTTTAAGGGTGTAAATGGATTCCTTATCCAGGTAGCCGGCAACTGTAGTGGCAATAACAGTGGAGAGCATCAGCGGCAGAATTATCCGGTAATCCCCAGTCATTTCAAAAAGAATCAGCACCGCGGTGATGGGAGCACGGGCCGCAGCGGAAAAAACCGCAGCCATGGCAACAATGGCATATGCGCCTGAGGGCGCAGTCATCCCCGGAAACGCCAGGACAACCAGGTTTCCGAACAAGCCCCCAAACATGGCGCCAATAAAAAGGGCTGGGGCAAAAACTCCTCCCGAACCCCCTGACCCCAGCGTCAGCGAAGTTCCAATGATCTTGAACACCAGAAGCAGTCCTACCCAGAGAAGAGCGCTGCTCTCGCTTCGTAGAACCTGCTCCATTGATTCATAGCCGACACCAAAAATCTCAGGCAGCCAGAGTCCGATAATTCCCACGCCCAACCCGCCAATTGCGGGTTTAAGGTATTCGGGAGCCTTCAGATTTTCAAAGAAATCCTCTGCCAGGTTGAGGATTCTTGAAAATCCCACCCCGACAAACGCGGCAAGAAAACCGAGAAGGATATAAAGGCCAAACTCCCAGGAGGAATGCATCGAATAAATCGGTACGCTGAAGGTAGTCTCGCTGCCGATGAATATCTGGCTGACCACGCTGGCAGTGACAGCAGAAACCACAACCGTGGAAAAATGGCGGACCGCAAATTCACCCA